>JAURMJ010000375.1 GCA_030830765.1 Quisquiliibacterium sp. | reverse complement strand
TCCAGTCCTGCTGAATCTTTGCTTTATTGGCGCCGCGTTGCTGCTTGCCCCGCATTTCAACCCCCCGATTTATGCACTGGTAGCTGGTGTGGTGATCGGTGGCGTGGCCCAGCTAGCCATCCAGTTACCTGCGCTCAGCCGAATTGGCATGCTGCCCAGAATCAGCACAAACGCGGTTAGCGCATTCCGTGATCCGCGAACACGTCAACTGATGCGACGCATGGGGCCAGCGCTGCTTGCGGTTTCGGTCGCCCAGATCAGCCTGGTCATCAATACGCATATCGCCTCCCGGCTCGCAGCAGGCAGTGTCTCGTGGGTCAGTTACGCAGACAGGCTGATGGAGTTTCCAACTGCGCTCCTTGGGGTGGCGCTGGGGACCGTACTGCTGCCCAGCCTGTCCCAAGCAGCTACGCAGGGTGACAGTAAGCAATACAGTGAACTGCTCGACTGGGGGTTGCGGCTGGTGGTCGTGCTTGCCCTGCCTTGCATGGCCGGTCTTGCCCTGATGGCAGAACCACTGACCGCACTGCTCTTTAACTATGGTCGTTTCGGCGCACGGGATATCGCGATGACGCAGGCCGCCGTCGTCGGTTATTCGATCGGACTGCTTGGACTGGTTGCCATCAAGGTGCTTGCCCCGGGGTTCTACGCGCGCCAGGACATTCGCACACCAGTCAAGATCGCGCTGGCTGTGCTCGTACTGACACAACTGATGAATCTGCTCACTGTGCCGGCTTTCGCTCACGCGGGACTTGCACTGTCGATTTCACTGGGCGCACTGCTCAATGCCGGCTTGCTGCTGTTCGGACTCATGCACGGTGGGCACTATCGACCGCTACCCGGATGGAGTGGCTTCATCGCCCGCGTTGTAGCCGCCTGCCTTGCAATGACGCTTTTGCTGATCTCGGTCGTATCCCGCTTCGACTGGGTCGCAATGGGTCAACAGCCGTGGCTCAGGCTGGTAAGCGCAGCAGGTCTGATTGCAGCGGCAGCAACGCTTTATGCGATCTGTCTGCTCGCGCTGGGCCTCAGACCGCGCGACCTGCTACGCCGTCGCGGATGATGAAGACGATCAACTGAATCACCCCATAGCCTTGTAGGCCGCTCGCGTCATCGCGTGTGATTAACCCCCTGTTTGCGGAGCAAAACAATGAGAATCTGTTTCATCGGTGGCGGCAACATGGCCAGCGCATTGATTGGAGGCCTGCTGGCCGGGACAACTGAGGCCAGCCAACTTCATGTCGTTGAACCGGATGCAGGCGCGCGGGAACGGATCAGTCAGCGTTTTGGTGTGAAGACCTTCGAAACAGCAGATGCCGAAGCGCTTGACGTTGATGTTCTGGTCCTGGCCGTCAAACCGCAGATCACGAGGCAGGTTGCGCTCGGCATCGCCACGCAAATCCAACGGCAACTGGTCATCAGCATTGCAGCCGGGATTCGCGCCGGTGATCTGGCACGCTGGCTTGGCGACCATCGGCGCATCGTACGCACCATGCCCAATACGCCTGCACTGATCGGCGAGGGCATTACCGCGTTGCTTGGCAATGCGCAACTGAGCGAAGTCGACCGTGAAATGGCTGACCAGGTGCTTGCCGCGGTCGGCCAGACAATCTGGGTCGAAGATGAATCGATGATCGACGCGGTGACCGCAGTCAGCGGAAGCGGTCCAGCTTATGTGTTCTATTTCATGGAAGCCATGCATGCGGCCGCCGTCGCGCTGGGTCTGAGCGAGGTGCATGCGCGCCAACTGACGATGGCCACCTTCGGCGGCGCGTCCCGCCTGGCTGCAATTTCCGAGGAACCGCCGTCCATCCTGCGCGAACGGGTCACCTCGAAAGGCGGTACAACAGCCGCAGCGCTCAGCGTGATGGCCGAGCGCGAGGTGCACAAGCACATTGCTGATGCGCTGACTGCGGCCTGCAAGCGCTCAGAAGAACTTGGCGAAGAATTCGGTCGGGACTGAGGACCCAGGATGTCACCGGCCAACCGGGGACCCGGCGCAAGGTTCAGGCCATTGCGTACTGCAGAGCCAGGCCGGCAAAGACTGCGGCACCGAACCAGTTGTTATGGTTGAACGCGCGAAAGCAGCCCTCCCGGCTGCGATCGCGGATCAGCGTGTAGTGGTAGAGCGCGATGGCTGCTGCGCAGACCAGGCCAGCACTGTAAAACGAAAGTAGCCCGAACCCCAGCAGCATGCCAACCAGCGCCAGCAGGCCGATTGTGAGGGCGTAGCTGATCATGACTGCCGCTACATCAAGACGCCCGAACGTGATCGCCGCTGTGCGAATGCCGATCTTCAGGTCGTCATCCCGGTCGACCATCGCATATTCGGTGTCATAGGCGATCGCCCAGAAGATGTTTGCGGCAAGCATCAGCCAGGCGGGCGCGGGCAATTCACCTTGCAGGGCAGCAAAAGCCATGGGAATCCCGAACCCGAACGCGATACCAAGGTAAGCCTGCGGCAGCGCAAAGAATCGTTTGGTGAACGGGTAACTGGCGGCCAGAAATGCCGCCACGCAGGCCAGCATCCAGGTCAGCGCATTGAACGGGATGATCAACAGCAATGCGACAAGCGAAAGAACAACAAACACTGCAACAGCCTCACGCGGCGCAATCAGGCCAGCTGTCAGCGGCCGATCGCTTGTGCGCTTGACGTGACGGTCGAAATCACGATCGGCATAGTCATTGATGGCGCAACCGGCCGAACGCATGAGCACCGTACCCAACACGAAGGCGAACAGCGGATACAAAGGCGGCATGCCGCCGGCGGCAATCAGAAGAGCCCACAACGTGGGCCACAGCAGCAACAGGATGCCGATCGGCCGATGCATCCTGACCAGACGCCAGTAAAGGGCTAATCGCCCCAGAGTCTTTTGCTGCAGCTGCGAATCAGTCATTGTTCTTTTCAGTTCATCAACGCCCTGGGCGCGTACTCTTTGATACGCGTTGGCATGCGTTCATCTGACCGGCGATGACCGGCACCCGCGGCGAGAAAGTGCCGACGCTGGCTCCACCTGCGAGGATGGTGATTCCGCCATTGCCGCCAACGACAAGCCCGGATTCGACCATCCGGCGCAGTTTGCGCTCCCCGATGCCCTTGACCCGCCGCGCCAGGTCGGACGGATCGCGGAACAGCCCCTGCCGCCGTTCCTGCACGATCCGATCACTGATGGCCGGACCAATGCCTGTAACGGTTTCAAGCTCAACAGCACTGGCCGTGTTGACATCAACCGCAGCCCTGACGTCGACGGGCAGTATCATGGTCGCCAGGCAGAGTGCCATCGCCAGCCAATGGATAGGTGTCATCGCGACTCTCCGGTTGCACCGTTTGAACAGTGCGCAGACAAAACTGTTTCGCCAGTTGTTCACGGCAATTACAGCATCACCGGGTCTGCTTGGAGTGCCAGCGTCTCGTGCTTGAAGCCTAACCCGGAAGGTCGCTCACGGAACAGGCTGCCGGCTCAGCCCTTTGCAGCCAGCCAGTCGACGTAACGCGAAACCCCCTGCTGGACACTCAGAAACGGCTCGGCATACCCAGTGGCTCGCAGCTGACTGATATCAGCCTGCGTGAAACTTTGGTACTTGCCTTTGAGCGCATCGGGAAACGGAATGTATTCAATCAGGCCACGTTCCACCTGTTCATGCAGCGTCAGTTCCGCATCACCCTGCTGGCGGCGCATCGCGTTGACGACCGTCGAAGCTACATCGTTGAAAGGCTGCGCACGTCCACTGCCCAGATTGAAAACACCACTCACCTGTGGGTTGTCCAAAAAGTGCAGGTTCACGGCCACGACGTCATCGACATGGACGAAATCGCGGCTCTGACCACCTGCCGGCCATCCATCCCAACCGTCAAAAAGCTTGACCTTGCCTTCGGCGAGAAACTGCCCAACGTTGTGAAATGCCACAGAGGCCATTCGGCCCTTGTGCGCTTCGCGCGGGCCGTAAACGTTGAAATAGCGCAGACCAACAACCTGAGAATGCATCGAATCGAGGCGCCTGCGAACGATCTGATCGAACAGAAACTTTGAGTAGCCGTAGACGTTCAACGGCTTCTCATGTCGGCGATCCTCGACAAATTGATCTGATCCTCCGTAAACGGCCGCCGAAGATGCGTAAACCAACGGAATCGCACTGCTCTGCGCATGATCGAGCAGGGCGAGCGAATACCGGAAGTTGTTCTCCATCATGTAGCGGCCGTCAGACTCCATCGTGTCTGAACAGGCGCCTTGATGAAAGATCACACGCGCACCGCGAAAGCGATCAAGTTGGGATAGAAATTGGCTCTTGTCGATGTAGTCGGAGATCTCGCAATCGACAAGATTGTGAAACTTTTCAGCGCGCGCAAGATTGTCGACCGCGATGATGTCAGTCTCGCCACGCGCGTTCAGCGCGCGGACCAGATTGCTGCCGATGAAGCCGGCTGCGCCGGTCACAATGATCACTGTCTTGATTCCTTCGCTGTATTGCTATCCGACATCAATGGCCGGTATCCAACGCCAGTGCCGGACCTCAGGCCGATGTCCCTGCGGCACCGAACAATTCGTCGGGTGTGACCGTGGCTGTGCCAAGCTTGCCAACCACAATGCCCCCGGCACGATTAGCCAGTACCATCGCGTCGCGCGCCGAACACCCGACCGCGAGCATCGCAGCAACAACCGCGACAACCGTATCGCCGGCTCCTGATACATCATAGACTTCGCGCGCCTGCGCGGGTACATCGAACTTACCCTCATCACTGAACAGCGACATGCCGTCCTCGGATCGAGTCAGTAACAGATATTGCAGATCCAGCTGGGCGCGCAGCCGATTGGCGCGACTGGTCAAGTCGGCCTCGTCGCGCCACTGACCGACAACCTCGCGCAATTCCGCACGGTTAGGCGTGATCATTGTGACGCCGCGATACCGTGAATAGTCATCGCCTTTCGGATCGACGATCACCGGCTTGCCAGCGGCACGAGCTTCGGCAATGATTGTTTCGATCATCGCCAGCCCGCCCTTGCCGTAGTCGGACAGCACAAGCACATCGACCTTTGG
>JAURMJ010000374.1 GCA_030830765.1 Quisquiliibacterium sp. | reverse complement strand
TGATGAGATGCCTTGTTCGCGCGCAGCACCACTGAGCGAGCCCGCGTTAACCAGTGAGACAAAAAAGCCAAGATCAGCTGCTTGGATCAGGTTGGAGGTCGTCATGATTGTTAACAATAGATTAAATATGACTTCAGTATATCAACGGATTTTTGCGCCAAAAAAATTTACAGTCTGACCACGTCGTTAAATAAAAACGGCCTCAACCCCATTCGAGGAGACAACCTATGTCCAGCAACTTCAAGCGCACTTTTGTGTTCACCGCTCTCAGCGCTTTCGCAGGTTTGGCCAGCGCCCAAGCCTGGCCGACAAAAACGGTGACCATCGTGGTTCCGTTCCCTGCGGGCGGTACCACCGACGTGCTTGCTCGTGCCATTTCCAACAAGCTCTCGGCGGCCATCGGGCAGCCCGTGATCGTTGACAACAAGCCCGGTGCTGGCGCAACCCTCGGCGCTGACTTGGTGGCCAAGGCCACCGCAGACGGCCACACCTTGCTCATGGGCGCAGTCCACCACACCGTGGCTTCTAACTATTACAAGAATCTGAAATACAGCTTCGAAAAAGACTTCGCGCCTATCACGACCGTCGCCCTGGTGCCCAACGTGTTGCTACGCGTTGAAAATTGACCAGTTTTCGAGGGTTGTGCGCGCTGAAAATTGACCAGGGTGATTAACCTGCCTGCCCGTTTTTTAGGCAGGGCAAGAGGAGATGATCACCATGGACATGCTGGGCAAGATACGGCGTTTGAGGTTTCGCGACGGGTTGTCGATCAGCGAGATCGTGCGGCGCACGGGGTTATCGAGGAACACGGTCAAGAGCTGGCTGAAGGCGGGCGAGGGGACGGTACCGAAGTACCGGCGGCACGAGTCGGTGACGGTGCTCGCGCCGTACCAGGATCGGCTGCTGCAATGGTTGGAGGCGGATGCCCGGCGGGCGCAGCGTGATCGTCGGACGGCGCTTGCGCTATTTGGGCAGTTACAGCAACTGGGCTTTACCGGCAGCTACACTCGCGTCACCGAATTCATCCGCGGCTGGCGCGACGGCGGCGGGGTGGGCCGGCAGGCTGCATTTGTGCCACTGAAGTTCGAATTCGGTGACGCCTTTCAGTTTGACTGGAGCGAAGAGGGGCTGCTGATTGGCGGGCTGCACCGCAAGATCCTCGCGGCGCACACCAAACTATGCGCGAGTCGGGCGTTTCATCTTTCGGCGTATCCGACCCAGAGCCACGAGATGCTGTTCGATGCGCACACGCGTGCGTTTCAGGCTTTCGGCGGCGTTCCCCGGCGGGGATTTACGACAACATGAAGACCGCCGTCGACAAGGTGGGTGTGGGCAAGCGCCGGATCGTCAATACGCGATTTGCCGCGATGGCTGCGCACTACCTGTTTGATCCCGACTTCTGCAATGTGGCCAGCGGCTGGGAGAAGGGTGTTGTCGAGAAGAACGTGCAGGACAGCCGGCGCCGGATCTGGCAGGACGCTGCCCGAGAACGCTTCGCAAGCTTCGCTGACCTCAACGCCTGGCTCGACACCCGTTGCCAGACCCTGTGGAGCGAACTCACCTATCCGGGTGCCGAGCACCTCACCATCGCTGACGCTTTGGTTCTGGAGCGTGATGTTCTGATGCCGATGGTGCCGGCCTTTGACGGTTATGTGGAAGCCGTCGTGCCGGTCTCCAGCACCTGCCTGGTGAGCATCGAACGCAACAAGTATTCGGTGCCCGCAGGCTTTGCCCACCAGAAACTTAGCATCCGACTCTACCCGGATCGGGTGGAGGCCTGGGACGAAGACGGTTGTGTCGCGGTTCACGAGCGCAGCTTCGATCGCGGGGACGTCCGATACGACTGGCGGCACTATCTGCCGCTGATCGAGCGCAAGCCCGGAGCGCTTCGTAACGGTGCCCCGTTCGCAGACCTGCCCGAAGCCTTGCAGCGGTTGCGCTCGTTACTGTTGCGCCGCTCTGGCGGAGATCGTCTCATGGCTGATGTGCTCGCCTGTGTGCCCAAGCGGGGGCTGGATGCGGTGCTGGTCGCGGTCGAGTTGATACTGGAGGCGGGCCATGCCAGCCCCGAGCACGTCAAGAACGTTCTCTCCCGGCTCGAAGAGGGGCCGCCACCGATACCGATTGAGACGCCGCTTGCTCTGGCTGAGCCGCCGGTCGCCGATACGGCGCGCTATGACGGATTGGTCGTGGGGTTGCCCCATGAAGCGTGATCTCGTGGCCGAACTCAAATCTCTGCGCCTGCACGGCATGGCCCAGCGCCTGGAGGAGTTGCAGATCGAAGGTGGGGTCGGTATCCAGAGTGCGGGATGGCTGATTGCCAGTCTTCTCGATTCGGAATCAACGGATCGGCATGTTCGCTCGATCCGCTACCAGATGGGGGCGGCGCGCTTCCCCGTCCATCGGGATCTGGCCAGCTTTGACTTCACGAAGTCCAAGGTCGATGAGGCGCTGATCCGGCAACTGGCGGGCGCCGAGTTCACCGATGCGGCGGCCAACGTCGTCCTGGTCGGTGGTACGGGGACTGGCAAGACCCATCTGGCGACCGCCCTGGGGGTGAAGGCAATCACCGAGCACGGCAAGCGGGTGCGGTTCTACTCGACGGTCGATCTGGTCAATCTGCTGGAGCAGGAGAAGGCGCACGGCAAGTCCGGGCGCATCGCCTACAGCCTGATGCACGTCGATCTGGTGATGCTGGACGAACTCGGATATCTGCCGTTCAGCCAAACCGGCGGGGCCTTGCTCTTTCACCTGCTCTCAAAGCTCTACGAGCGAACGAGCGTGATCATCACGACGAATCTGAGTTTCTCTGAGTGGCCAGCCGTATTCGGTGACGCGAAGATGACGACGGCGCTTCTGGACCGGCTCACGCATCACTGCCACATCGTGGAAACCGGCAACGAGTCGTACCGCTTCCGACAAAGCAGCCAAACCGCCAAGGCGAGGGTCAAAGCCCGGGAACAGTCGCGCAAGAAGGGAACATCAGAGTCAGAAGTCCAAGACGAGCAGCCAGCAGGCGAGGAGGTGCCATTCTGAACGGCGATGCGCGGGGCAGCGGGGCTGAGACTCTCAGCCTCATTCGCTTCCTGCCGCGCTCCGTTTCACCTACACTTATCCACAGACACTCAACGAAAAGTTGCTAACCACCCCTGGTCAAAATTCAACGCGCACGGGTGGTCAAAATTCAACGCGCAGCGACAGGATGCCTCAAGGGCGGCATCGAGTGCGGTCTGAAACACTGCTTTCATCTGAACATCACCGACGCAGATCCGTACGAGGGTGATGTCGGCATATTCGGCGGCACGAGTTAGCAGGGCCTTCACGATGATCTCGGCCGCAAGTTCAGGCGGGAACTTGAAAACACCCGTCCCGATGGCGGGCATTGCCATGGTCTTGATGCCTGCCTTCTTTGCAAATCGAAAAGTCTATAAGGCGGCTCGTTTTCTTGAAACCAATATCTGGTAACGGTTGTAAGTACTTCACCCTCCAGTTTCAACAATTTGCACAATCCCTTCGCCACCAGACCAACGCAGACGCACACGAACTGGCAGAGCCCCATCGGGGACTGCTCCCGAGACCATGACTTGCTTGGGACTATCGTATGTAAGCCATGAAGGCAAAGGACTGCCGTCGACTAAGGTGATCTCAAGCTTGCTATTGCCAGCTTGGACAAGCACTTCTTCGGGGACAGGAAACATGAAGCCAAGGCCCCGGGTCGAAATTTCTTTTGGAACTGTCACCACGATCTGCGGAGCCGCGTTTTTAGGCAATTGAGATGCAGTCAACGATGGTGCAAGCACTTCGACGGTTACAGCCAAAGCCTGTGGCAAGACGCTATTCAACCCAGCCGATCCACTGGGTGGGTTTGCAGCTGAAAAATTGGGGAGATCAATCCGAGGGTTTGACGTTACTGGGGGCAAGACTGGGGTAACAGCCGGCGGCGG
>JAURMJ010000373.1 GCA_030830765.1 Quisquiliibacterium sp. | reverse complement strand
CAATCGCTGTATGGAGGGCATGAGCGCAAGATTCTCCGTCCATGTCTGCTTTGGCAACAATCTGGGGCGGCCTGTCTCCAATCGGGATCTTGAGCGATTGCTTCCCGCCATCAATAGTCTGATCGCTTCTGGACTTGTCCTGGAATTTGCCAACCGCGAGATGGCTCAGGTGGAGCTGTTGCAGAC
The DNA here is from genome assembly GCA_030830765.1 of Quisquiliibacterium sp. Taxonomy (GTDB): domain Bacteria; phylum Pseudomonadota; class Gammaproteobacteria; order Burkholderiales; family Burkholderiaceae_E; genus Quisquiliibacterium. The sequence goes on along the minus strand of JAURMJ010000373.1, from coordinate 13,044 downwards.
GCTCGGGCAGCGGTTTGAAATCGCTGCCGGAGTCGTCGACGTCAAGTCGTTTTATGTCGAGACCCCTCGGCAGGTTGCAGACCGGATTGAACTCGTGCTGCGCCATGTCGCGGCCGATCGCCTGACGGCGACTGCCGATTGCGGTTTCTCGGCGCTGCCCCGAGCCGTCGCAATGCAAAAAATGCGTGCACTGGTCGAAGGTGCCGCGCTGGTGCGCGGAGATTGAATCAGCGTTGTGCTGCGCTGATGCGGCAGGGGGGCGATCTGCATCAAGGGCTGTCAGGGCAGGCCTTGATGCAATCCAGCTGCGGTCAGTTCAGCACCTTGCCCGGGTTCATGATGCCTTTCGGATCGAGTGCCTGCTTGACGCTGCGCATCAGGCTGATTTCGACCGGGGATTTGTAACGCACGTTCTCGTCGCGCTTGAGTCGTCCCAGGCCATGCTCGGCTGAAATCGAGCCGCGATGCTCGGCGACGGCATCGTGAACGATCCGATTCAGTGCCGGCTCGTTGCCCATGAATTCATCGGGCGACACGCCGGGTGCGGGCGAAATGTTGTAGTGCAGATTGCCATCGCCCAGATGACCGAAGACCACCATCCGCACGCCCTCGTAGGCCGTCTCAATGGCTGCATTGGTCTCGATGATGAAGCGGTCGATCGACGAGATCGGCACCGAAATATCGTGTTTGATGTTCTTGCCTTCGAGGACCTGCGCCTCGGGAACACTTTCGCGCAGCGACCAGAAAGCCTTTGATTGCGCGATCGAGGCTGCAATGGCCGCATCCGTGATGATGCCGGCTTCGAAGGCTTCGCTGCACAGCGACTCGAAGCGCTCGGCCGCGTGCGCTTCGCTTTCAAAGTCCGATGATTCAAGCAGCACATACCAGGGGCTGGGCTCGGACAGCGGCCGACGGCATTGCTCGAAGTGGCGCTCAACGATCGTCAGGCAGTAGTCACTGATCAGCTCGAAAGCGGTCAGCGATGCAGCCAGCCGGTTCTGCGCGAGCTCCAGCAAACGCATGGCCGACTGCGGATCGGGGACGGCCGCCAGCGCGGTGACCTGGGCCGCCGGCAGCGGGTAAAGCTTCATGGTTGCAGCCGTGATGACGCCCAGCGTCCCTTCAGCGCCGACAAACAAATCCTTCAGGTCATAGCCTGTGTTGTCCTTGCGCAGGCCGCGCAGCCCATTCCAGATCTCGCCGGAGGCTGTGACCACTTCAAGACCCAGACAAAGCTCGCGCGTATTGCCATAGCGCAGCACTTGCACGCCGCCGGCATTGGTCGACAGATTGCCCCCGATCATGCAGGAGCCCTCTGCGCCCAGTGACAGCGGAAACAGGCGACCAGCGTCTCGGGCTGCCTGCTGCAGGTTCTGCAAGACACAGCCAGCCTCGACGGTGATGGTGTTATTGACCGTATCGACTGCGCGGATGTTGTTCATGCGCGCCAGCGAAAGCACAATCGCACGGCCCGATTCATCGGGCACACTGCCGCCAACCAGGCCGGTATTGCCTCCCTGGGGAACGACAGCGATGTCATGTTCGGCACACCAGCGCACGACAGCTGCGACTGATTCGGTATCGTCGGGTTGGGCGACTGCCAGCGCTTTGCCGGTCCAGCGCTTACGCCAGTCGAGCAGGAATGGAGCGGTATCTGTCGCTTCGGTCAGCAGACGGCCGCTAAATCGGGTTCGCAGGTCGGCGACAAGGGCTGCCTGTTGGCTGGGTTCAAATGGTGCGTTCATAACGACCGATTTTAACCGGATGGAGTAATTCCGGATCGGACCTGATTTCCGCTCTCTGTTTTCGCTTGTTCGGTGATACTAGGGCCGGCATTCAGCGTTTTTCCAGCCTGGATGCTGTTCAGGCCTGGAGCAGAGCACGTGAAGATTCCTGACTATCCACTGGAACAGCGAACCATCGGACGTATCCTGGCCGAAAAGGCGGGACGGATCCCTGATCAGCCGTTTCTGCACTGGCAAGGTGTTGTCTACACCTATGCGCAAGTCGAATCCTTGAGCAATCGCTACGCGAATGGGTTCGCGGCGCGAGGCGTGACCCATGGGGACCATGTTGCGGTGCTGATGCCCAACTGCCCGGAATTTTTGTGGGTGATCTGGGGGCTGGGCAAGATCGGTGCGGTCGCGGTGCCGCTGAATACCGCTGCCCGGGGCGAGATGCTTGCGTATTTTCTCGAGCATTCGCAGGCGGGGTCCATCGTCATCGACGCGACCTTCCTGGACAATCTCGATGCGATCGGCGCGCGTGCGCCGAAAGTGCGCGAGTGTCTGCTTCATGCACCAGACGGCGCCATACCGGGTGGCGCACTGGCTGGTTCTCGCACATGGCTGGCGCTGTCGGACGTTGTTTCCGAGGACGATACCGCGCCGCCGCTCGAGCGTGTACGCCACGATGACACCCATCTGATCATGTACACGTCAGGCACCACTGGACCGTCCAAGGGCGTGATGTGCCCGCATTCGCAGGGGCTTGGCATCGGCAGGGCGCTGGCAATCGACTATGGCTACCGGCCCGATGATGTGTTGTATACCTGCCTGCCGCTGTTTCACGCGAATGCGCTCTGGTATTCGTGCGCGGCCGCTCTGTGGGCCGATGCCAGCCTGGCGCTGTCACCAAGATTCTCGGCGCGGGCATTCTGGGACGAGATCCGGCAAAGCGGTGCGACCCAGTTCAATTCGCTTGGCGCGATGACCAATATCATCATGCAACTCGAACCCGGGCCTCATGAGCGTCAGCATGCGCTTCGCCAGTGCATGCTGGTGCCGATGCAAAAGACGCTGTACACGGAGGTGCGTGAGCGCTACGGAGTCCAGGTCACTTCGGTGTTTGCAATGACGGAGAACTATGCGGTCACTTCGTTCGTGCCTGGCGATCCGCCGGAAAAGGCAGGCTCGGCCGGCTCGGGGCGCGGGGCATCGGAATTGAGGATCGTTGATGACCAAGGTGTGGTGCTGCCGTCGGGCGCGGTCGGTGAGATCCAGATGCGGCCTCTGCAGCCGGGCTCCATGATGAAGGGTTATTACCGCATGCCGGAGGAGACCGCCAAGGCCTTCGTCGACGGATGGTTCTGCACCGGCGACCGTGGCTGGCTCGATGCCGATGGCTATCTGTACTTCGTTGATCGCAAGAAAGAGGCGATCCGGCGGCGCGGCGAGAATATCTCTGCCTATGAGGTCGAAATGATCCTCTCACGACATCCGGCGATCCTTGAGGCGGCAGCGGTGGCAGTGCCGTCTGAGCTCAGCGAGGATGAGGTGATGGTGTATCTGGTGCGCCAGCCCGGGGCCGACGTGACTCACGAGGAGATCGTGCGTTTCGCCGATCAGCAGATGAGTCACTTTATGGTGCCGCGCTTTGTCGAGTTCATCGACGCGCTGCCCAAGAAGGCAACCGAAAAGATCGAGAAGTACAAGCTTCAGCAGGACGCCTCAGCCCGCCGGGACCGGCTCTGGGATCGAGAGCGAGCAGGGATTCAACTTCGGCGCTGAGCCCAGGCGTCGGTCGCGGTGCGACGAGGACATGACATGAAGCAGGGGTTCAGCCCCGGATCGGGGAACAGATGATGACGCGCAGGGCGGCAATCCTAGGCTATGGCGCAGTTCCGATCGGCGCTTATCAGAAGGCTGTGTCGGGGCAGGAGGTCCTCGAACATGAACTGGCCACCGGTGTCGTGCTTGACGCGATGGCGATGGCCGGCCTTGCAAAGGAGGATATTGACGGCGTCGTGGTTGCGCACCCAGGCGACCATACGCGTCAGGGCTACTTCCATACCTTTCTGACGTCGCATCTGGGAATCCGGGCAAATTCGACCGTGGTTCAGGTGCTGGGCAATGGGATGACCGGCGGACATGCATTCGATGGCGCTGTGCAGCAGGTCGTGTCCGGACTCGCCGACTGTGTGCTGTCGGTCGGCGTACATTTCGAGACCGGTGTCTCGACTGCCAGTCATCTCGACTACAGCATCCGCCTGACTGGCGATGTCGACTTCCAGTCTGTGTTCGGCGCAGTGCCGATTACCTGGTACGCGATGGATGCGCAGCGCTACCTGCATGAGCATCGGATGTCGCGGGCCACGCTCGCGTCGATTGCGATCAAGAACCGCGAACACGCGCGCCGCAATCCGCTGGCACAGTTCCGCAAACCGCTGACCATCGACGAGGTGCTGCAGGCGCGTCCGATCGTCGAGCCGTTGGGACTCTATGAGGTGCCTGGTCGCGCGGACGGCGCAGTCGCCCTGGTGGTGGTCAGCGAGGAGTTGGCGCGCGCCAGCGGGCGCCCGTATGTCGTCGTCAGGTCGCGCGGCTTTGAGCATGAAGGATTGCATCAGATCTCGGATCAGCCCTCCGACGCGCTTGACTACGCGACGCTGCGGGTAGCCGCCTGCCGTGCGCTCAGTGATGCCGGGGTCGGTCTGGCGGATATCGATACCTTTCAGCTGTATGCGCCTTGCACGATTGTCGAGGCGCTGGCCAGCGAGGCACTCGACTTGTTTGCGCGCGGGCAGGGTGCGCCCGCGGCGCAGGCTGGTGAAACGCGATTCGATGGCAGTCGACCGATCAATACCTGTGGCGGATGTTTGTCGCGAGGCCATCCTCCGGAGGTGACGCCCCTTTATGACGTCCTGGAGGCGGTGACCCAGGTGCTCGGACGCGCAGGCGATCGGCAGGTCGCGGGCGCCCAGCTTGCACTGACTGCCTGCGAGCTGGGTAAATACAATGCTGCGCTGGTGCATGTTCTGGAGGCCTGCGCGTGAACCGTCTGCATGAAGTTCGGATGTCCGGGGACCGCCCATTTGCGCCCCGTGTGTCTGCGTTCACTCGACCGTTCTGGACTGGGCTGGCAGACGGCCAGCTGCGCACGACTTGTTGCGATGCCTGCGGCGTGATCAGCTTCCCGCCGCGTAACCTTTGCCGTGCCTGCTGGGCCCGGGATGTGCGCTGGATCGACCTCTCGCCGAGCGGCAGGCTCTACAGTTTTACTCGCGTTCACGTTGTGCCGGGTGCGTTTGCAGCGGATGCGCCCTACGCGATCGGCATCGTCGACATTGATCGTGGTCCGCGGTTGATGTGCAGGATGGTTGGCGAGGTCAGCGCCGACGACCTGGATTCACCGGTGCAGATGCTGGTGCTCAGGTACGACGATGGTCCACTGTTCGGTGCCTGTGTTCCCGGCAGGGGCGGGGTGCCCGCTGAGTCCGGCGCTGTCCGATGACCTGCTGAATCGCTGCCACCTGGCGTGGGCCTGCATCTGTAGCGGGGGCTGCAATCCGCTGGTCAGCGCATGCCCGGCATCATGCCTTTCATTCCGCGCATCATCTTGGCCAGACCACCTTTCTGCATCTTGCGCATCATGCCCTGCATCTGCTCGAACTGGTTCAGCAGGCGATTGACTTCCTGGACTTGAACACCTGCACCAGTCGCGATACGGCGCTTGCGACTGGCCTTGATCTGCTCGGGCTTCGCACGCTCACCCGGGGTCATTGCATGAATGATCCCCTGCATGCGGCGCATCTCGCGTTCGGCCTTGCCCATGTCGGCCTGGCCAGCGGCCGCCTGGAACTGCGCTGGCAGCTTGTCGATCAGCGACGACAATCCACCCATGTTCTTCATTTGGGATAGCTGCGCCAGAAAATCATTGAGGTCAAAGCGATTGCCTGACTTCAGTTTCTGGGCAAGCTCCTGTGCTGCCGCCTGGTCGACTGAGCGCTGCGCCTCCTCGACCAGCGACAGGATGTCGCCCATGCCGAGAATCCGGTTGGCCATGCGCTCGGGGTGGAAGCTTTCAAGCCCGGTGAGTTTCTCGCCGACGCCGACAAATTTGATTGGTTTGCCGGTGATTGCTTTGACCGACAGCGCCGCACCGCCGCGGGAGTCACCATCCAGTTTGGTCAGCACGACTCCGGTCAGCGGAAGCGCCTCGCTGAAGGCCTTGGCTGTGTTGACTGCGTCCTGGCCCTGCATCGCATCGACCACGAACAGCGTTTCGATCGGCGATAACTGGGCATGCAGCGTGCGGATCTCCTCCATCATCTGCGCGTCGATCGCGAGTCTGCCGGCCGTATCGACCAGCAGCACGTCATGAAAATGGGTGCGCGCCCACTGCACCGCAGCCTGGGCGATCTCGGCTGGCGTCTGACGCGGGTTCGAAGCGAAGAAATCCACGCCGGCCTGCTCGCTGACTGCCTGCAGCTGCTCGATTGCGGCGGGGCGATAAATGTCGCACGAGACCGTCAGCACCTTCTTGCGCTGAGTCTCGCGCAGCCACTTGGCCAGCTTGCCGACCGTTGTGGTCTTGCCTGCGCCCTGCAGGCCGGCCATCAGGATGATTGCTGGCGGCTGAGTGGCGAAATTCAGTTCGCTGGCCTGCCCGCCCATCAGTTCGGTCAGTTCGCGGTTGACGACACCGACCAGCGCCTGCCCGGGCGTCAGGCTCTGGAGGACATCCTGGCCCAAGGCCTTTTCGCGAACCCGCGCGATGAAGTCACGAACGACGGGGAGTGCGACGTCCGCCTCGAGCAGCGCAATGCGGATTTCACGCAGCATTTCCTGCGTGTTCGTTTCTGTAAGGCGCGCTTCGCCCTTGATGGTCTTGACGACTTTGGCGAGGCGTTGAGAGAGATTTTCGAGCATGGCCTTGGAGTAAACTCGGCGAGTGAGCATTCTACTGGTTATCGCCGCCGCACTTGCTTGCGTGATCTACGTGATCGCCTGGAGCGGGTCTCTGCGCCTGTCGATGCGACCTGCCGACCCGGCGCCCGTCTCCCCTGGGCTCTTCGGTGCACAGGGGTCGGCGCTTCTGCTGGGCGGTGTCATCTCGCATTTCATTTCACTGTACGCGGCCATTACACCCGGCGCGGAGGTGCGCTTCGGTTTCGCGCAGGCTCTATCGGCCACGATGTGTACAGGGGTCGCGCTTCTCTGGTTTGAGGGGTTGAGCGTGCGCGTCGAGGCGCTGCGGATTTTCGCGTTGCCGCTTGCCGCACTCGCCGCGTTGCTGCCGATCGGTTTTGCCGGTGGCGATTTCACAGGTGAAAGTGCAAGGCCTCTGTTCCTGCCTCACCTGCTGGTCGGTACGCTGGCCTATGGCGTGCTGATGCTTGCTGCGCTGCATGCGACGCTGATGACGGTTGCTGAGCGTGCCTTGCACGGTCCTTCGCTTCCGATCTCGCCGATTGCCCGGTGGGTCGAGCAGTTGCCGCCATTGCTGGCTTTGGAGCGGATTCTTTTTCGTTTCATCGGGATCGGATTCCTGTTGCTGACGTTGACCGCAATCAGTGGCGTGATGTTTTCCGAAGAGGTGTTCGGGCGACCGCTGCGCTTTGATCACAAGACACTGTTCACGCTGATTTCCTGGCTGATCTTCGGTGCGCTGCTGGTCGGGCGGCGGCTCAGAGGCTGGCGTGGCAGGACCGCGCTGCGCCTGACGCTGGCTGGATTTCTTGTGCTGTTGCTGGCGTATGTGGGCACCCGTTTTGTCATCGAAGTGATTTTGCAGCGCGCATAAATGGGCAAGCTGCTTTTCTGGATCGTTGTCGCCGTCATTGGCTATCTGGCCTGGCGTTTCGTGCAGGTCTCCCAGCGACGCTCGGAATGGGCAGCGAGAAAACCGGAGTCTTCGGGGGGCAGTGGCGAGGAGGCGATGCGCCGCTGCGAGGTTTGCGGCACCCATCTGCCCGAATCAGAGGCCGTTTCAGCACGCGGGCATTACTACTGCTGCGCTGAGCACCGGGATGAAGCCGGTCGGCACTGATCATGGCAGGACAGGGCGCGCGTCCGAGGGGCCAACTGAGCGCCGCAAGTTTATTGAGGCATCGATGAATCCTGTTGGTGCGAATCCCGTCGCGTCCACAGCCCGGTCGGTCCCGGCTGCCGGGGAAGATGCCTGGGGACGTCTGAGGCATCTTTCGGATGGGCGACTCTTGCTCGCCGTGCTGCTCTGCGGGCTGCTGGTACTCGGCCTTCATCGTGAGCTGGTTCAGTCCGATGCTGATGCGAGACTGTTCGCCGCGGTCGTGATCGCCTATCTGACGTTCTCGATCGTATGGGCATTCACGGTCCGCCGCTGGCGGGTTTCCCTGGATCGGCAACTGGCTGCGCAAATCGGGATTGATCTGCTGCTTCTGACGCTGCTGACCCATGCTACCGGAGGTGCTCGTGGCGGCTTTGCGCTGCTGCTGATCGCCGATGTTGCCGGGGCGGCATTGCTCATGACCTCCATCAGGGCCGCCTTCATTGCGGCGCTTGCCTCACTGCTGGTGTTGGGTGAGGCAATCTGGCGTCTGTGGGCCGCCAATTGGCAGGATGCCGGGCAGCTGACGCCGGCGGCGATGGTTGGTGTCAGCTGTTTCGCAATCGCGTTGCTGGTGAACTGGCTCGCGACGCGATTGGCCGCACAGCAGGCTCTCGCCGTAGCGCGTGGCCAGGATCTTCGTTCTCAACTGGAGATCATGCGGATGGTGATTTCCGAGATCTCGCAGGGGGTCGTGATTGTCGATTCCAGTGGGGTGGTCCGGACGATGAACCGCACCGCCCAGACCCTGCTGGGGCAGACCGGACCATGGCCTCAGATTGAGGGCATGACGCAGCAATGGTTGCAAGAGCAAGATGAAATTGAGACCACCTTGTCCTGTAGCGATCCAGCCAATCCGGGGCAGGAGCTGGAGCACAGCGTTCGCATTCGTCTGCTGCGCCTGCCTGAAGATCACCGGTCCGACACGGTGCTGCTGATCGAGGATCTACGCCAGGTCGAGGAGCGAGCCCAGCAGCTCAAGCTTGCTTCGATGGGGCGTCTATCCGCGTCGATTGCCCATGAGATTCGCAACCCGCTTGCTGCGATCCGGCACGCCAACAGTCTGCTGGCCGAGCGTGTTGATGGCGGCATGCCCACCCGTCTGGCGCAGATTGTCGAGGACAGTTCGGTGCGCATCAATCGGATCGTCGAGGATGTGCTCTCGATCGCCAGGCGGGAGCGTCCGGCGACTGAGCTGATCGACATGAAGGATTTCCTGGAGCGTTTGGTTGCCGAATTTTTCGTCGCTGAGCGGGCCGATCTGGCAAGAATCAGGATCGCGGTCCTGACCGATGAGCCGATGAGCTTCGATCCGCGACATCTGCGGCAGGTGTTGGAAAACCTGCTGGCCAATGCGCTGCGCTATGCCTCTTCGAACGAGGCGGCGATCCGCCTGGAGTGGCGGGGCGGGCAGGGGCATCGACTAGAATTCAGAGTGCTTGATGACGGACCCGGTCTCGACAATGAGGTGCTCACGCATGTGTTCGAGCCTTTCTTCACGACCGATTCGCGAGGGGTCGGGCTTGGGTTATTCCTTGCGCGCGAGTTCTGTACGGCGAATCGTGCAGCGTTACGCTACGAGCGGCAAGGTTCCTCGGGCAGATATTCCGGAGCTTTCGTCATTGTTCCGGGACAGGGGGAGCGCGTATGACCGAATCCGTGCGGGGAGTCGATGGGCATGGCGCTCGCTCTGCGGGTGCGCGCCCGACCCAGGCTCCCCGGGTTCTCGTGGTCGACGACGAGGCGCAGTTGCGCGAACTGATCGAGCTGACGCTCGTCGGCATGGGGTTGGACGTTGATTGTGCGCAGGATCTCGCGCAGGCGCGCCGGCTGCTGTCAGTCAAGGAATATGCGTTGTGCCTGACCGATATGCGCCTGACCGACGGGCTGGGTCTTGAACTCGTCTCCGAGATCGGTCGCGAGCACCCCGAGCTTCCGGTCGCGGTCATTACGGCCTACGGCAGCGCTGAGAATGCAGTTGCCGCCCTGAAGGCGGGTGCCTTTGATTACCTGTCCAAGCCGGTTGCCCTGGAGACGCTCAGAAACCTGGTGCGTTCAGCCATTGAGCCTCCAGCCGACGATGGCGAGGGGCTGGGCGAGTCCGCCCGAGGACAATTGCTCGGTGACTCGGAGCCGATGCAGGAAGTTCGGGCCGCGATTGCGCGTCTTGCTCGCAGTATGGCGCCGGTGACCATCACCGGTGAGTCAGGGTCGGGCAAGGAACTGGCGGCAAGACTGCTGCATGCGTCCGCCAACCGAGCTGGAAAGCCATTCATTGCAGTCAACTGCGGTGCAATTCCTGAAAACCTGATGGAGGCCGAGTTCTTCGGTTATCGCAAAGGGGCATTCACCGGTGCAGATCAGGAGCGGGACGGGTTTTTTCAGGCGGCCAGTGGCGGGACGCTTTTCCTCGACGAAATCGCCGACCTGCCGTTCGCGATGCAGGTCAAGCTGCTGCGCGCGATCCAGGAGAAACGGGTACGCAAGGTCGGGGGTAGCAGCGAAGATCCGGTTGATGTCCGGATCATCAGCGCGACACACCAGGACCTTGCTCAGTGTGTGACGGCCGGCCGCTTCCGGCAGGATCTGTATTACCGGCTCAACGTCATCGAGCTCAGGCTGCCGCCGCTACGTGAACGAGCCTCCGATATTCCTCAGCTGGCGGAGGCGATCCTGAAGCGCTTGTGCGAGCGCGCGCAGATCGACAGACCGCCCGCGTTACTGCCGGCGACGCTCAATTACCTGCGAAGCTACTCGTTTCCGGGCAATGTCCGGGAACTGGAGAATATTCTTGAGCGGGCGCTTGCCTTCAGTGACGGTCGGGTCATTGGCATCGAGGATCTGGGTCTGAAGCCGATGGTTTCGGATTCGGCCGCTGACGAAAGAGATGAACAGGATGCCTCGCTGCGAGCCGCTGTGAAGCTGGGCGATACCGTCCTGTTTGATGAAGATGGCATCCCGCAATCGTTGCCCGATTATCTCGATCAGCTCGAAAGGGACGCGATCCTGCGGGCGCTCGAAAAAACCCGGTATAACCGCACCGCCGCCGCCCGCCTGCTGGGAATCACATTTCGGGCCTTGCGATACCGGATGCAGCGGCTGGACATCCAGTGATTCAGGCCCGACAGTGAAGCCGCTTGCCTGGTCTGCCGACGGCTCTGGTTGGCTCGACGGCGTCGCGCGCATCGATTCACCGAACTTCGATCGCAGGCCTGTTCAGGAGAGGTCTGCCGGTGGTCCCGAGAAGCGCCAATCCGGCAGGGCGGCGGTCGATCTGCTGGTCGTGCATTTCATCAGTTTGCCGCCTGGACGGTTCAGCGGTGATGCGATCGAGCGACTATTTACGAACACGCTGGACCCTGCGAGACACCCGTTTTTCGCGGAAATCTCTCAGCTGCGAGTCTCCAGTCATTTCCTGATCCGACGTCGTGGCCGCATCGTGCAGTTTGTCGATTGTGATCTGCGCGCCTGGCATGCCGGTGCATCCGAGTTTCAGGGGCGCGCGCACTGCAATGATTTTTCGGTCGGTATCGAGCTGGAGGGCGATGAGCATCATCCATTCACCATGTCCCAGTACCGCAGCCTGATTGCGCTGACGCGCGTTCTTGCTGCTCGTTACTCGCTGCGATGGATGGCGGGCCACAGCGATATTGCCCCGGGGCGCAAGATTGACCCGGGGCCTTTTTTCGACTGGCCGCACTTTGCCTCAGGCCTGCAGGGCCTGCCAATCTCCAGGCCCTTTGGTCTGAACGACAAAACAAGTCCGACCGGCTGATTCCTTCCGCTCCTGATCATGCGGTTTTACAGGGTAAATCGGCTCGTAGAGCGCGTCGATTGGGGCTCTGATTTTTCAGATCACCGTCTGTCGCCGTCTATCGACCGGTTACCTCGGAAATTTTCTGATATGCCGAAAATTCGACTTGTCAGTGTCGGATGTCGCCACTAGAATTGGTATCCGATGAATTGAGAACCACTACATCTTGTGGTCATTCATCGGAGACACCCGGGCGGGGCTGTTCTCAATGGTTACCGCCCGATGCTTTGCATACATACAAGAATCAGGAGGATGCCGATGCAACGGGTCGGTGAAAACCATCAGTCGGGTACTGGGCGTGCTGGCGCTCAGTGGGCAGTGCAGGATTCGGCCCAGACCGCTCTTTCTCCCTCCATCGAACTGTCTGATTTCAAGATCATCCGACGTAACGGGTCGGTCGTGGCTTTCGAGCCCGGCAAGATTGCGATCGCGATGACCAAAGCCTTCCTGGCTGTCAATGGCGGTCAGGGCGCCGCCTCGGCAAGAATTCGCGAACTCGTCGACGAGTTGACCGGTGCAGTCGTCAATGCACTGACCCGCGGCAAGCCGGCCGGCGGCACTTTCCACATCGAGGACATCCAGGACCATGTCGAACTGGCGCTGATGCGCTCGGGCGACCATGAAGTTGCGCGAGCCTATGTGCTGTACCGCGAGCGCCGTGCCCAGGAGCGTGCTGCCAGCCGGTCCCAGGCCGATACGGCCCAGCCGACGCTCCATGTTGTCGATGGCGAGGTACGGCGCCCGCTCGACCTGGCCGAGCTGCGTGCGCTGATCGATTCGGCCTGCGTCGGACTGACTGAATATGCAAGCGTCGATGCCGTCCTTTCCGAGACGGTCAAGAATCTCTATGACGGTGTGCCGCTGGAGGAAGTCTACAAGTCGGCGATTCTGTCGGCCCGCGCGCTGATCGAAAAGGACCCCGCCTACAGCAAGGTCACAGCCCGGCTGCTGCTGCACACGATCCGTCGCGAAGTGCTGGGTGGGGAAGTCTCGCAGGCGGGGATGGTGCAGCGTTATGCCGAATATTTCCCCAAGTTCGTCAAGCGCGGTGTCGAGGCCGGTCTGCTCGATGAGAAACTGCTGCAGTTCGATCTCAAGCGCATCGGTGCTGCACTATCCTCCGAGCGCGACCTTCAGTTCTCGTATCTCGGGCTGCAGACGCTGTACGACCGCTACTTTCTGCACATTGACGACGAACGCATCGAGCTGCCGCAGGCGTTCTTCATGCGCGTTGCGATGGGTCTGGCGCTGAATGAAGTCGACCGTGAGGCGCGGGCGATCGAGTTCTATGAGCTGCTATCGAGCTTTGACTTCATGAGCTCGACGCCGGCGCTGTTCATCTCCGGCACCCAGCGCTCGCAGCTGTCCTCGTGCTACCTGACCACAGTCGCCGATGACCTGGACGGCATCTACGAGGCCAT
>JAURMJ010000041.1 GCA_030830765.1 Quisquiliibacterium sp. | reverse complement strand
TTCTGACGGGGCGCAGCTTTGAACCCCACAAACTGAGCGGTGCGGCGAAGGTTGCAATCGTTGGCCAGGCCACGGTCGCACAACTGTTCGGCGAGAGTGCCAGCCCCGACGAAGTGATCGACAAGACGATCCGTGTGCGCCAGGTGCCGATGACGATCATCGGCGTGCTTGAACGCAAGGGCCAGAGCTCGCAGGGACAGGATCAGGACGATGTCCTGTTCGTGCCACTGGCCACGGCCCGCAATCGTCTGTTCGGTGCACCGCAGGGGCGTCTGCGTCGGGTCAGCACGATCATGATCCAGGTGGACGACGGGGCAGACATGAAGCTTGCCGAGGAGCACATCCGCTCACTGCTTCGCCAGCGACATCGCAGGCAGCCCGGTGCAGACGATGACTTCACGATCCGCAATCTCACGGAAATGCTGCAGGCCCGCGAAGCTTCAAGTCGAGTCCTGGGTCTGCTGCTGGCTGCGGTTGCCTCGGTCTCGCTGCTGGTTGGCGGGATCGGCATCATGAACATCATGCTGGTGTCGGTGACCGAACGCACTCGCGAGATCGGCCTGCGCATGGCGGTTGGTGCCCGGGCACGCGATATCCTGATGCAATTCCTGATTGAGGCCGTCACGCTGTCGCTGATCGGCGGGCTGATCGGCGTTGCCCTGGGCGTGACGTCATCGGTGCTGATTGGGCAGTTCGCCGGCTGGCCGACCGTGATGCAGCCGGCTTCGATCTTCCTGGCAGTCGGCTTCTCTGCAGCGGTCGGAGTCTTCTTCGGCTTTTACCCGGCGCGCAAGGCGTCGCAACTGCTGCCGATCGACGCGCTGCGCTACGAATAAGACCTCAGCGCGCCATTCGACGCACGCCCATTGCACAGGCCAGCGCGAACGCATTGCGCATCGCCCCGGGGTTTGCCTTGCCCTGCCCGGCAATATCGTAGGCTGTGCCATGCGCAGGCGTTGCAATCGGAATCGGCAGGCCGCCCTGCACCGTCACACCGCGTTCAAAGCCCATCAGCTTCATCGCGATCTGCCCCTGATCGTGATACATCGTGACGATGCCATCAAAGGCTCCGCCCCGCGCGCGCACAAAGATCGTGTCGGCGGGAAATGGACCGTCAGCGGAAAAGCCGCGCGCAGCCGCAAGCGCCACGCCGGGCGCGATGATGTCAATTTCCTCGCGGCCGAAATTGCCGTTGTCGCCGTTATGCGGATTCAAACCGCAGACCGCGATACGCGGGTTCTCCTTGCCGGCCGCGCACAGAGCCTCGGTGATCATCTGGATTGCCTTCGCAACCCCTTCACTGGATAGATGCGACGCGACATCCTTGAGTGCGATATGCGAAGTCACACGCGAAGTCCACAAGGTATCCAGCACGTTCAGTTCACCACAGGTGCCGTTCCAGCCAAGCAGATCCGCGAACCAGCGCAACTCGTCCTCGGTCTGCATGCCACCGGCCCGCAGCGCCGACTTGTTCAGCGGCGCAAAGCACATTGCATCAGCCTGCCCGCTATGCACCATCTTTGCGCCAAGACCCAGCATCTGAAGCATGAACTCACCGTTCGATGCGTTGGCTACGCCGCGCGCGAAACCCTTGCGGTCGACCCCCGGCCAGTCGACCAGTTCCACCCACTCAATGGCTAGCGGATCGCCGACACCGGCGCAGGCCGCCCCGTCCGCAATCGCTTCGCGATTGCCGATCAGCAGCACCTGGGCAGCCGGACGCGTTGCCGGGTCAGCAAGAAGCCGCGCAATCAGTTCCGGACCGATCCCGGCGGGATCCCCGATGATCAGCGCAATCCGCGGGCGCGCCTCGCCTACCGAACCTGAGCCGGCCACGCCAGCCATTGAATTTCCACCCATCGTCTGTGTGGTCACCTGTTCACTCCCTGCCAACGCATACCGCCGACCGGCACGCAAACGGGAAATCTACCACCAGCGATCGTGGGCAGGGGTTCGTCAGCGGAAACCTGCTCTGATGCGCATTCAGCCCGCTGCGCAGCCCCCGAGGATCAACGCGCCAATGAAGGCTCTGCGGCAGAGCATCGAAAGCGTTGTCGTAACGCATCCCTGCCCCGCTCAGCCAGACAAGTCATCAGAGCTGGAACGCAGTCCAGGTGACCAACCCTTCAAGCATGTAGCGCACAAGCCCCGGCTCGCTTGCCACATACGGTTTCGTGTTCACGCACTGCTGCTTCAGCCAATCTCTGAAGCGCGCGATCTCTGCTGGCGCATAAAACACGGCCATCAGCTCGTAATTCAGGAACAGACTTCGACTGTCCAGATTCACCGAACCGACAAGGGCCATCGAATCATCGATGACCACCGCCTTGGCATGCACCATTGAAGGAGACAGCCAGACTCTGGCTCCGGCGCGGGCCAGATCGCGCATCGCGCGATTGCGCGCGATATCGGCGAGCCGGTGGTTGGATCGAGCCGGCACAATGATGTCGACCTGAACACCGCGACGGGCAGCCAGCACCAGAGCCGCGAGCAGACTTTCGTCGGGTACCAGATACGGTGTCACAGCGAAGATCTGGCGCTGCGCCCGGAAAACACCGGTCATGAGTGCCGTATGTACGGTGTCGTCCGCATAGTCCGGCCCACTGGGCAGCCATTGCGCAAGGGGTCGCGAGGCCGCCCCTTTCTGCCATTGATGCTCGCTGCCCCGTTCCAACCAGGCCTGCGAAGGTCGGCAGGCAAAATTCCAGTCATGTTCAAACAGTTCGGCAGCCTGCGCGGCCAACTGACCCTCGGCATCAAAACTCAGGTCGATCCAGGCAGGCGTTACGGCGCTTCCCTCGAAATACTGATCGGCCAGATTCCGACCACCACTCCAGACACGCTGACGATCAGCCACCACCAGCTTGCGATGGTTGCGCAGGTTCGTGCGCCCGCGCAAAGGCCACTGGAACGGTGATCGCAAAGGGGGTGCAAACTGGGTGACCTCGATCCCCTGCCGACGTATCTTTTCAAAGTCACGGCGCCCGGCCATCAGTGACCCGACTCCATCGACCAGCAGCCGCACTCTGACACCGGCTTGCGCGCGCACCGCCAGACGCTCCAGCAAGGCGTCGCCGAATGCATCCCGTCCGAGAATAAAGGTGCTGATCTCGAGCCGCTCGCGCGCCGAATCAATCAACGCGAACAATGCCAGTCTGGCTTGCGATCCATCCTGATGAACGTGCAGCGCGCGATAACCGGCTGCGGGGGGCATCGCCATCGCAGCCGCCAGCCGCTGCATCCACCCCGGGGCACCGGCCTCGTCCGGGTAATCGGCCTCCACGGCCACGACCGGACGCCGCGCCGCCTTCGGCAGTTTGCGCGTGCCGAACATCAGATAAAGCGGAACCCCGATTTCGGGCAGTAGCAGGATCGACATCACCCAGGCGATTGCCGCCGAAGGATGACGTCTCTGGTTCAGGGCATGGGAGCCGAGAATATAGACGAGCAGCCCGAGCACGGTCAGAAGACCATGCAGAGGAATGGCGCCCTCCGGAAGAAATTCAAACCAGGCCATTGAGACAGAATGCCATGTCTGAGGCCATTTTGGCGGGGCAATGATATTCTCGTAACCCCAACGACGCGAGGCTTCAATGGACCTGAACTACTCATCAGAAGAGCTCGCCTTCCGCGACGACGTCCGCGGCTGGCTCGGAGCAAATATTCCCGCAGACCTTCGCGAGAAGGTCCTGAATTACGAAGAACTGGGCAAGGATGACCTCGTCCGCTGGCACAAGATTCTGGCCAAGAAAGGCTGGGTTGCACCCTCCTGGCCGGTTGAATGGGGAGGCACTGGCTGGGACGCAACGCAGCGTTACATCTGGGAAGAGGAATACGCACTGGCCGGCGCTCCGCCAATCGTTCCGTTCGGCCCGACGATGTGTGCATCCGTGCTGCTGCGCTTCGGCACCGAAGAGCAGAAGAAGCGCTTTTTGCCGCGCATCTACAACTGCGACGATTTCTGGTGCCAGGGTTATTCGGAGCCCGGCTCCGGCTCCGACTTGGCATCGCTCAAGACCCGTGCTGATCGTCAGGGTGACCACTACATCGTCAACGGTCAGAAGATCTGGACTACGCTGGCTCATTTCGGCGACTGGATTTTCTGCCTGGTCCGGACCGATTTCGATACTGCCAAGCGTCAGGACGGCATCAGCTTCCTGCTGATCGATATGAATACACCGGGCATCACCGTGCGTCCGCTGATCCTTCTGGACGAAGCCCACGAAGTGAACGAAGTGTTCTTTGACAACGTCAAGGTTCCGGTCGAGAACCTGGTCTTTGAAGAGGGCAAGGGCTGGACTGTGGCCAAGCACCTGCTGGGCCATGAACGCCTGGGGACGGGTCGTATCGGCGGCTCCAAGCGCGAGCTGATGAAACTCAAGGCGATGGCCGAAAAAACGATCGTCAATGGCAAGCCGCTCAGCGAAGACGTCAGATTCCGTGACCGTATGAGCCGGGTCGAGGTCGAGCTGATGGCGCTCGAAATCACCAACATGCGCTTTCTCGACGAAATGCGTCGCACTGGCAATATCGGCCCCGAGGTCTCGATGCTCAAGATCAAGGGAACCGAAATCCAGCAGGCGCTCACTGAACTGACGATGCAGGTTGTCGGTCCGCGCGCGCAGGCCTTCAAACCGGTTCATTACGACGGGTTCGATGCATTTACTGCGTCGCTGGCTGCACGCTATTTCAACTTCCGCAAGACCTCGATCTACGCGGGCTCCAACGAAATTCAGCGCAACATCTTCTCGAAGATGGCGCTGGGCCTGTAAGCGGAGAACGAAACATGGATTTTCAACTCAGTGAAGAACAGCAACTGCTCGCAGACAGCGTGCGGCGTCTGCTGGAAAACAATTACGACTTCGAGTCCCGCAAGAAGATCGTCGCCTCCGAAGCAGGTCACTGTGCCAAGACCTGGGCAACGCTGGCTGAACTCGGTCTTCTCGGACTGCCGGTTTCTGAAGACAACGGTGGATTCGGTGGTGGTTCCACCGACCTGATTCCGGTCATGGAAGCAATGGGCGAAACCCTCAGCGTCGAGCCCTTCCTGCCGACCATCGGTATGGCCCGGCTGATCGAACGCGCCGGCAGCGCCACACAACGTGAAGCCGTGCTGGGCGGGGTCATCGAAGGCAATGTCAAACTGGCGCTGGCCTGCTATGAGCCGACCTCGCACTTTGACCTGAGCAATGTCAGCACAACGGCGACGCGCTCTGGCGACGACTGGGTCTTGTCCGGCGAAAAAATCGCTGCAATCGGCGCACCACAGGCCGATCACATTGTGGTGACTGCCCGCACCGCGGGAGGCGTCAGTCTGTTTCTGGTGCCGGCAAATGCCGCAGGCCTGTCGCAAAAGACCTTTCGCACGCAGGACAGCCTGCGCAGTGCCGACATCACGCTGAACAATGTCAAGGTCGGTTCAGATGCACTGATCGGGGCTGAAAACAGCGGTCTGGCGGCCCTCGAGGAAGCCCTTGATTTCACGTCGGCGCTGATCTGCGCCGAAGCGGTCGGCGCAATGAAGTTCGCCTGCGATACGACGCTTGAGTACCTGAAGACCCGAAAACAGTTCGGCGTGCCGATTGGTACGTTTCAGGCACTTCAGCATCGCATCGTCGACATGTACATCGCGACCGAACAGGCGCGCTCGATCACCTATCTGGCCTGTGCGAAAGCCGACGGCGCAGCAGATGCGAAAGAGCGTCGCCAGGTGATCTCGGCAGCCCGGATCAAGGTGGCCGATTCAACGCGCCTGGTCGGTCAGGATGCGATTCAGATGCATGGCGGCATGGGCATGACCTATGAGATGAAAGTCAGCCACACCTACAAGCGCCTGACAATGATCGGCCAGGCGTTCGGCGATGCTGATTACTATCTGGAGCGCTTCATGCGCTGAACGGGATTGGCGGGTTGGTTGCCGACGTGACCAACCCCTGATCGTGGCCAGGGCGGCCGTCTGTCGGGAGATACATCCTGCGGACGCCGCCTTTTTTCATGGATCTTTCAGCGACGGGTTGGACGTTCTTCGATACCGGCAGATCCGGAACAGGTCAACGAAACAGCAAGGTGGCAAGCCCCAGGAAAATGAAGAACCCCATGCTGTCCGTACTGAAGGTCAACAGCACGGACGAGCCGATTGCAGGGTCTCGCCCGACGCGCTCAAGAAAAAGCGGAACAGCCAGCGCGATGATCGCCCCGAGCAGCAGGTTCAGGACCATCGCCAACATCATCGTGACACCCAGCATCAGCCCCTCGGGGCTGTCGTTATAGAGCCACCAGGCAAAACCACCGGCAATACCGCCCCAGACCAGGCCGTTCAGACCAGCGACCGCCAACTCCTTGAACAGCAGTCGCCTGGCGTTACTTGCCGTGATCTGCCCCAAAGCCAACGATCGGATCACGAGTGTCATCGTCTGATTGCCCGAGTTACCGGCGATACCCGCGACAATCGGCATCAGCGCCGCCAGCGCGACGACCTTCTCAATCGTGCCTTCAAAAGCTCCAATCACCCGAGACGCAAAGAAGGCTGTACACAGATTTAGGGCCAGCCACAGCCAGCGGTTCTTGGCCGAATCCCAGACCGAGGAAAACAGATCTTCTTCCTCGCGCAGACCAGCCTTCTGCAGCAAATCAGATTCACCCTCTTCCCGAATCACGTCGACGACATCGGAGACCACCAGTCGGCCGATCAGCATGCCCTCACTGTCGATGACCGGCGCCGAAACCAGGTCATAGCGCTCGAATGCCTGGGCAGCCTCCGAGACTTCGTCCATGGCATCCAGGGTCAGCACATCGCGATGCATCACTTCAGACACCATCGTGTCTGGCTCATTGATCAGCAGATCGCCCAGCGGCAGCGCCCCTTGCAGAACACCGGCGCGATCGACCACGAAGACCTGGTCAGTATGGTCCGGCAATTCGTCAAAGCGCCGCAGATAGCGCAGCACGGTCTCCAGTGTGACATCCTCGCGGACGCGGACCATGTCGAAGTCCATGCGCCCGCCGACCGAGTCCTCGTGATAGGACATCGCGGCACGCAACTGATCCCGCTCGGCCTGCGTCAGCTGTCTGCTGACTTCTTCAACGACATCGATCGGCAGGTCGGGCGCCAGGTCTGCGATTTCATCGGCGTCGAGTGACTCGACGGCATCGACCAGTTCGTCCCGGTCCATCGACTCGATCAGCGTCTCGCGCACCCAGTCGGAGACCTCAAGCAGAATCTCTCCATCGCGATCGGCCCGCACGAGATCCCAGGCGATCAGCCGTTCCTGCAGTGGCAGCGCCTCAAGAATGTACGCCACGTCGGCAGGATGCAGCCCGCCCAGGCGGGCCCGCAGCTCGTTCAGGGACTGCCGATGGACCAGTTCCTCGACCAATTCGCGGCGCTCGTCCGGCAGATCAGCCTGTTGCTGATGCGTCAGCTCCTCGACAAGGCTGTGCTTGCGCAACAGCTCCTGCACCTGCGCGAGGGCGCGCGTAGCCCCCTCCGGTTCGCGCGGCTGATGAGCCGTACGATCTGGCGTGACTTGCTCGACGATCGAATCGTTGTCTTGCTCGGCCATGATCACGGGTGCCCCGTGCGGCCGAGCGCTGGATCAGCTCTCGGTGCTACGGGTGCTGCTGCAGGGTTGACTTCGAGGGTTGCTGTCCACGGTGGATGTTGCGGATTGCTCCGCAGCCGCTTGGAGCGGCAATATTGATCATCCGATTATAGCGTGTCACCGGCGCCAAGGATCGCCCCGACCCCGGACTCAAGGCAGACTGATCAATCGCATCCTGCGCTCGATGATGTCGGTGCGGCGCTCCAGATAATCAGACTGCCGGTTGCGGTCGTAAAACCTGGGCTGCGGCAGCATCACTGCCAGACGCGCCGCCTGCTGCGATGAAAGCTGCGAGGCATCGAGCCCGTAGTAATGCATTGCAGCGGCCTGAGCACCGAACACCCCGACGCCCCACTCGGCGATGTTCAGATAAAGCTCCAGAATCCGACGCTTGTCCAGCACGGTCTCGAGCATATAGCTGATCAGAAGCTCCTGCCCCTTGCGCAGGTAGCTGCGCTCGCCGGACAGGAACAGGTTCTTGGCCAGCTGCATAGTGATCGTCGAACCACCGCGCACGACCCGCCCCTTGCGCAGATTATCGTCCCACGCCCGCTCGATCGCATTCCAGTCCACCCCCTCATGCACGGCGAATCGTGAGTCTTCGGAGGCGATCACAGCGCGCTTCAGGTTGTTGGCAATCCGGTCGTAAGGGACCCATTGATGCGCGAGCCTGAATCTGGGATTTTCACCAGACAGTTTTTCAAGCTGCTCGCGCATCACACTGCTGGTCACCGGATCCTGTGTGCGATACCAGATGACCTGAATCAGAAACCAGGCCTGCACGGCAAGAAAGACGGCAAACAACGCGATTGCAGCCCATGCCAGCAGGCGAGAAGCCCGCGCCAGGCGCAATCGCGGCAGGCGGGTCATTCTTTGAAACCGCGCGGTCGGACCCTTCGACTTGCGCAGGCCTCTCTTTGCACCGAGCGCGGCTTTCGTGCGTGTCTTTCCAGGCTTGCGTGCTGATGCAGTCCGAGAACCGCCGACGCGCGCCGCGCCTTCACCCCGCGTCATTCAGGATTCACCAGGCGGCCAGCACTCAGGCAAGTGCAAGAGATTCACGCAGGCGCAGATAGACCGGCTCCGTCTCAGGCATCACACCCCGCCAGATTCGGAAGGACTCAGCGGCCTGCTCGACGAGCATGCCTAGACCGTCGGAAACGTTTGAGCAACCAAGCTCGATGGCTCGCTGCATGAAGCGCGTCGGCCGCGCGCCGTAAACCATGTCATAGGCCAGGCGCGCCGCGCGATAACAATCGTCCGGCAGCGGCGGTGCAGCATCGGACAGCCCCGTGGACGTGGCATTGATCACGACATCAAACTCGTCGCCAGCTGCCCTATTCGCGGTCAAAGCCTCGAAGCCGCAACCGATGACCCGAGAATCGTCGGCGATCTGTGCCAGTTCAAGCGCCTTGGACTCAGTGCGATTGGCCACGACCACGCACCGAGCCCCGGCCTGCAGCAAGGGCAGCAGCACGCCACGAGCCGCACCACCGGCGCCGGCAATCAGAATGCTGGAGCCGTCCAGAGGCACCTGCAAACGACCGGTGATATCGCGCACCATGCCGACACCATCGGTGTTGTCGCCATAGACCTGCTCATCTCCGAAGACCAGCGTGTTCAGGGCACCGGCCGCCTGTGCCCGTTCGGAGCGACGCTGGGCATACTCGAAGGCCTGCAGCTTGAACGGAACCGTCACGTTCAGGCCGCAGCCGCCTTGCGCACGGAAATGCTCTACGCTGGCCCAAAAACCGTCGAGCGGCGCCAACAGGCGCTCATAGCTGATGCGCTGACCGGTCTGCGCTGCGAATTGCCCATGGATTTCTGGAGAGCGGCTGTGCGCCACCGGGTTGCCGATCACGGCATAGCGATCTGTCATGGCTTATCCACTGATTGGGTCGCGAGCGAATCGTTGGTGAAATTCCAGGTCCGCACGATCTGCAGGATGTCTCCTTCCCGCGCCATTTCCGGTGGGAATCGCTCATAAGGCGCGCCGGCCAGCACGATCTCGCGCACAGCCCGGTTCAAGATCTCATGACGGGACTTTCGATTGAGAATCACGTCCACGACATTGCCATGCCGATCGACCTCGACGGTGATGATCATTGAATCGTAAAGTCGCCCGCGTGCCGCCTGTGGATAGCGCTCGGTGCCGATCCGTTCGATTTTCGTGGCCCAGGCGTCGACATAGCGCGCGTAGCTGACGCCGACCGCATTGATCCCGAACGTGAGTCGCTTGGGCCGCTTGTTGTAGTCAGAAATCTGGCGATCGATCTGCGCCTGCAGTCTGGCGATCGCTGACTCGACATCCTTTTCATCAACTCCGCGCGCATCGGCCTGCGGCTCGGCCTTGGCGGTGCGATCGAGCGGCGTGATCCCGTTGGTGCCGGCCAGTGCAATGAGCTGGCGTTGCTGTTCCTCAAGCTGCTGGATACGTCGGCGCTGCTCGCGCAGATCCTTGCCATCGATCATACGATCCTGTGCAGGAAGCGGCGAACGGGCCCGTCCCTTGTCGCGGTCGCCACCCCCTTCCATATCAACCTGAGCCAGCACAGCCGGCTTCAGAGGCCGCGTCGGAGACTCGGCATTGAGAAGAACAATCTCAAGGCGAGCGTCCGCAGGTGCGAAGCGGATCGGATCGGGCGGTGTGAACTTCAACGCGAGCAGAATGCCGTGCAGCAGGATCGACGCCAACACACCCACGGCTAATGGATCGCGCAGCAGCGCCTCGCCCGGCAACCCGGAGATGCTCAGGCGCGGCCAGGCCCTGGTCAAGATCAACCTTCCTCGGCGAATTCGGCCTCTGCAGCCTCATCGGCGGTCAGGCCATCGGATCGCACCAGATTGGACGCTTCCATCGTGCCGATGTAACGCGCTTCGATCGACAGATCGATTTCGTCGGTCGCGAGAATATCGATCTCGATCCGCCTGCCCGGCGACAAGGTCGGCAGATCCCCCAGCCGGATATACAACGGGGCCAGCGCCAGACGGACCAGATCATCGCGCACAACCACCGCCTCGGCACGACCCAGCCCCTGTGCGGCCACCCAGCGCAGACACCAGAATCGTTCCATCCGGGTCTGGTGGTCACCATAGGCCCCGTGCCGCGCATCGAAGGCCGAGATGATCGAGAACAGATCGGCATCGTTCGCAGAATACGGAGCACGCTGACCCGCCAGCAGTGCAATGATCTGGCGCTGATTGGTCAAGTCGACATAGCGCCGCAGCGGCGAGGTGGACCAGGTGTACTGCAGAACTCCCAGCCCTTGATGAGCGAGCGGGTGAGTGCTCATGCGAACACGACCTGCCTGCTGTGAGCGATAGATCCCGGGCGTTGCGTGGTCGGCGAGCATGCGCCCCCATTCGCTGTTCGCCAGGATCATCATCTCGGCCACGATGCGGTCAAGGGGCGCGTCACGGCGGCGCTGCACGATCCGCACATCCTCGCCATCGACATAGAACGTGAAGTCGGTCCTGAAGCGCGGCTCGGGTTTGCCGCGCACGCGTTCGCGTTGTGCCGACAGGGCCAGCGTCAGGTGCCAGAGTGCCCGCAACTGCTCAGCGAAAGGAATCTGCGCCTGCGGATCGATGAGCGCCGCTTCGGTCACAACATCATCGAGCAAATCGTGGCGCAGATTCTGCGCGATCATCACCCGC
>JAURMJ010000372.1 GCA_030830765.1 Quisquiliibacterium sp. | reverse complement strand
GATCAGGATGCACTGGCCGCTGAGTCTCAGCGTCGTGCTGCGGCTGCGATCGCCGAAGGTCGCTTCAAGAGCCAGATCATCCCGATCGTCAAGCAGACCCGCAAGGGCGAGGTGGTGTTCGACACCGACGAATACGTCAAGGCAGGAACCACCGCGGAAACGCTTGCCAAGCTCAAGCCGGCATTCAAGAAGGACGGCACCGTCACCGCAGGCAACGCTTCCGGGATCAATGATGGCGCAGCGTTCTTCGTGCTGGCCGATGCGGCAGTGGCTGCCCGTGATGGTTACAAGCCGATGGCACGCCTGGTCTCCTATGCGGTTGCCGGCGTACCCAATGAAATCATGGGTGAAGGTCCGATTCCGGCCTCCAAACTGGCGCTCAAGAAAGGCGGCGTCACGCTCGACCAGATGGATGTCATCGAGTCGAACGAAGCCTTCGCCGCGCAGGCCATTGCTGTGGCGCGCGGGCTCGGTCTGGACATGAGCAAGACCAATCCGAACGGTGGCGCGATTGCGCTGGGGCACCCGATCGGCTGCTCAGGCGCATTCATTGCAACCAAGGCGCTGTACGAACTGGAGCGGATCGGTGGCCGGTATGCGCTGGTGACGATGTGCATCGGTGGCGGACAGGGGATTGCGGCTGTGTTTGAGCGGATCTGATCAAACCCCTTGGTACAGGGTCCGGTTCGCCGGACGCTTTTGACAAAAGCCCGGCAGTCACTTGCCGGGCTTTTTTGCTATTCGATGCCATCTGTCATTGACGCTTAGCCGCGCGATGCGCTAGATGTAGATCATCATGCATCCGAACAGCCCGCAAACAGCACAGCGAACCGGCGCAGTTGCCAGCGTCCTTGGCAGCGTCGTGGATGTGCAGTTCGACGCCCCTCTTCCCCCGATCGATTCGCTGCTGCTCGCCGGGCGCGAGGGCTCGGTCGCGATCGAGGTGCAGGCGCACACCGATCCGCGCACGGCGCGCTGCGTCGCCTTGAATGCCACCGCCGGTCTTGCCCTGGGTGACCCGGTCCTTGATACCGGGGACGGACTGCGTGTTCAGGTCGGCCCCGAACTGCTGGGGAGGATGATCGATGTCTTCGGGCATCCCCTTGATGGACGCGAACCGGTTGTTACACAGACCAGCCGGCCGGTACATCTTGCGCCACCCGCACTCTCGCAACTTTCAACCAGCGACGAAATCCTGCCTACCGGCATCAAGGTCATCGACCTGCTGGCGCCCCTGGAACGCGGCGGTAAAGCCGGCCTGTTCGGCGGTGCCGGCGTCGGCAAGACGCTGCTGATCGCCGAGATGGTTCACAACATGGCGACCCGCCACCGCGGTGTCAGCCTGTTCTGCGGAATCGGTGAACGCTCCCGCGAGGCCGAGGAGTTTTATCGCGAGATGGGTGAGGCCGGCGTACGGGACAACACGGTGATGGTGTTTGGTCAGATGTGCGAACCGCCGGGCGCGCGCTTTCGGGTCGGGCATACGGCCCTGACGATCGCCGAGTATTTCCGCGATGTCGCCCGGCAGGATGTGTTTCTTCTGATCGACAACATCTTTCGCTATGTCCAGGCTGGCGCCGAGGTTTCAGGCCTGATGGGGCGGATTCCGTCCAGCGTCGGTTACCAACCGACGCTGGCCAGCGAGCTTGCCGAGCTTGAGGAACGGATCTGCAGTACACGAAATGGCGCAATCACGTCGGTACAGGCGGTTTATGTTCCGGCTGATGACCTGACCGACCCGGCTGCCGCGCATACCTTTTCTCACCTGTCAGCCGCAGTTGTGTTGTCGCGTGCACGGGCCAGCCAGGGCTTTTATCCGGCGGTCGATCCGCTGAGCTCGAATTCAAAGATGCTCTCGCCGGCTGTCGTCGGTGAACGCCATGAGCGGATTGCGCGCCACGTACGTCAGGTGCTGACCGAATACGCAGACCTGAAAGACATCATCTCGATGCTCGGTCTGGAGGAGCTGTCACAGGCTGATCGTGGCACAGTGAATACTGCACGCCGACTTGAGCGCTTCCTGACCCAGCCGTTCTTCAGTACCGAGCAATTCACCAGTCACCCGGGCATTGCGGTCGAGCTGGAGGACACGCTGGACGGCTGCGAGCGGATTCTGGCCGGTGAATTCGCGAACGTTCCCGAGCGATCGCTGTACATGATCGGAACAATCGAGCAGGCACGATGAAACTCAAGCTGATGCTGCCAACTCGAATCCTGGTCGACGATCTCGCAACGAAGATCGTCTGCGAAGGGCGTAACGGTTACTTCTGCCTGCTGCCTCGACACGTCGATTTCGTCTCGGCTCTGGTCCCTGGCATCTTCAGCTACTGGTCTACCGAAGGTCATGAGCACCTGATCGCAGTCGATGAGGGCACGCTGGTCAAGTGCGATGATGAAGTCCTGGTCTCGGTGCGCAATGCCGTGCGGGGCACCAGTCTGGCCAGACTGCGGGACCTGGCCGAGCGTGAGTTTCTGACCCGCGACGAACATGAACGGCTGGCGCAGAGTGCGCTGGCTCGCCTGGAAGCAGCCGCGCTGCGCAGGATGGGGGCGCTGGAGAGCTGAGATGGCCAAGGATCAGGATTTCGCAAGCCGCATCGCCAGCAAGACTGAGCGCAAGGAACGCGCGCGCCGGGTCGAAGGTCACCAGATCTGGTCCTGGCTCGGACTGTTCGGGATGATCGGCTGGTCGATCGCGATTCCAACGCTGATCGGCGTCGCAATCGGCGCATGGCTGGATCGGCGCGACCAGGGCGGTGTTTCCTGGACCCTCACCCTGCTGCTGCTAGGTGCTGCGCTGGGCAGCATCAATGCGTGGCGATGGGCGAGACGCGAAAGTGACCCAGGAAGGAGACCGCCATCCACACCGTCCTGACTGCACTGCTGTATGCCACCTGTGGCGCTGCGCTCGGTTGGTTGCAGTTTCGCGGGCTTTGGGAAACCGTGCGCCGGCTGGCTGGCATGGAACGCCCAGGGCTTTGGATCATGCTGAGCCTGTTCACTCGCACCGGGCTGACGGTGTTCGGGCTTTGGCTGCTTGCCCGGCACGGCGGCGTGCTGGCGCTGATCATTGCGCTGCCAGCCATGCTGCTGATGCGTCTTTATCTGCAGCGCAAGCACGGGCCGGAAAGCGCCGACGCGACACGCAAGGGACAGCCATGATCATCAGTCCAGACCAGATCGTTTTTGGGTGGATCGGTCCGCTGCCGATCAATGCAACACTCGTTGCGAGCTGGCTCGCGATGAGCCTGCTGGTCGCCGGCTGCTGGCTGCTCACGCGCCGGCTGCAGACCGGCCCGCACATTCCGCGCTGGCAGAATCTGCTTGAGATGCTGGTTGTCAGTCTGCGCGACCAGATTCGCGAGATCGGGCAGCGCGAACCGGACCGCTACCTGCCGCTGGTCGGTACGCTGTTCCTGTTCATCGCAACCTCCAACCTGCTGGGAATCGTACCGGGTTACCTGTCGCCAACCGGATCGCTGTCGACAACCACGGCCCTGGCGCTGTGCGTCCTGGTGGCCGTGCCGGTCTACGGCATCCTCGACCAGGGCCTGACAAGCTATCTGAAGGATTACTTAAAACCCACGCCACTGATGCTGCCGTTCAGGCTGATCGGCGAGTTCTCTCGGACCGTGGCATTGGCCTTGCGCCTGTACGGCAACATCATGAGCGGCACCCTGATCGTCGGCAGCCTGCTGTCGGTCGCACCGTTCTTCTTTCCCGTCGTGATGCAGTTGCTGGGCCTGCTGACCGGCATGATCCAGGCCTACATCTTTGCTGTGCTTGCAATGGTGTACATCGCGTCCGCAACATCGGCGCATCTGCCCGTGCCCGAAAGCTCTTCAGCCAAATCAAACGGAGAATAAAAATGGACAGCATGACCTGGATCGCCATCGTCTCGATCCTGACTGCGGGGCTGACAATTTCGATCGGATCGATCGGACCGGCCCTGGGAGAGGCGCGCGCAGTCGCGCAGGCGCTGGCATCAATCGCGCAACAGCCGGATGAATCAGCAACGATCACCCGCACTCTGTTCGTCGGCCTCGCGATGATCGAATCGACGGCCATCTACTGCTTTGTCGTCGCCATGATCCTCGTGTTTGCGAACCCGTTCTGGGAACGCGTGGCCGGGGGCTGATCTGATGCAAATCGACTGGCTGACGGTCACCGCACAGATCCTGAACTTTCTGGTCCTGATCTGGCTGCTCAAGCGCTTTCTTTATCGGCGGGTGCTTGATGCGCTGGCACATCGTGAACAACGGATCCGTAATCAGTTCACGCAGGCAGAACATCGTGAGGCCGAAGCCACGCGCATGACGCAGCATTACGAAACCCTGCGCACGCAACTGGAGCAGGTGCGTACTGAACAGCTTGCGCAGGCGCGCCGCGATGCCGACGACATCCGCGAGCAACTGCGCGAAAAGGCGCGCTCCGAAGTCACTGCCCAGCGCGAGCGCTGGCTGGCCGATTTCGACCATGAACGCGAACAGATCATTGCCCAAACGCGACATCAGATCGCCCGTCAGGTCGCGCAAGCGACCCGGCAGGCACTCATTGATCTGGCTGATGTCGAGCTTGAGCAGCAGGCTGTTCGGGTGCTGTTGCGCAGACTCCATGCGCTTGATGACGATGAGCGTAACGAACTTGCGGCCTTGATGGGCGATGAACCGCTCACAGTCAGCACGAGCTTCGATCTGTCCACAGCACTGCGCGATGAACTCACTGCCGCAATCAGACAGCTTCTGAACAGCGAATCGATTCAGTTCATCCGCAGTGACGATGACGGGTTCGGTCTTGCGTTGTCGGTCGGCGGACGCACGCTCGGATGGAGCGTCGCCGAATACCTGCTGGATCTGGAGCGCGATCTTGACCAGGCCATGCGCTCACCACACGCCCCGGGCTGAGTGGAACTGCTTCATGACTGAGACGCCGACGCTGCGGCAACGACTTCAACAGGACTTCGATCGTGTTCATGAAGCGATCTCATCAAGGCGTGCACGGCTTCGGGTACGCGAAACCGGCAGCGTTGTACAGGTCGGCCAGGGCATCGCGCTGGTCAAAGGACTGCCATCGCTGCGCTCGGAGGAACTGGTCGAACTGGCCGGAGGGCATCTGGGTATCGCGCTGGATCTGCGCCCTGACCGGGTCGGCGTCATCCTGCTGTCGAGCGGCGAGGCACTGGTGGCTGGCAGCCCGGTCCGTGCGACTGGCAGACTGGCGGACACGCCAGTCGGGCAACGCCTCCTGGGCCGCGTCATCGATGCATCAGGT
>JAURMJ010000371.1 GCA_030830765.1 Quisquiliibacterium sp. | reverse complement strand
GCCCGACGGATTGAGGATCACACTGCGCTGCTGGGCCGCTTGCGCACGGCAAGCCGGGATTTTCGGTGAGGCAGCAGCGCCCCCCGACTTCAGATCATCGATGCACCAGCACCGGAATGCTGCAGCTGATCAGCACGTCATGGGTTTCGCTGCCCAGCAACATCGTTGTAATCAACTTGCGACTGTGCATCGCCATCACGATCAGATCGGCGCGACGACGCTTGGCCATATCAACGATCATCTTGGCTGGAGACGCATCAAGTTTGAACACAGTCTTGCACTCGACCCCCATTCTGGCCGCCTCCGCAGCAACCTCATCAAGAATTTTCAAGGCCGCCTCCTTGGCTGCGATCTCATACTCCTTGCGGTCGTACATGGCCGGAATGGCAACCTCGCCGGCGAACGGGATCGTGTAGGGAGGCTGAACAGTCACGACATGCAGGGTCGCCTCAAAATCACGGGCCAGCCTGAGCGCAGCCTTCATTGCCTTCTTTGAAAGCGAAGATCCATCAGTGGCAAGCAGAATGTTGCGGTACATGGTGTCTCCTTTCGTCGTCGTTGAGACACCAATGTATCAGGCAAAACGCCCCGATTGAAAGTCGTGCACAGCCTGGATCAGTTCGTCACGGGTATTCATGACGAACGGACCGTGCTGTGCGATCGGCTCGTTCAGGGCTCGTCCGGCCACCAGAATTGCACGAGCCGGTCCCTCCGCCTGAAGCAGCAATCCATCGGCCTGGGCATTGGTCTGCAAGAGACCCATCTGAGCCGCATTGACTCTCGCTGCCTTCGTACCGACCATCAGGCTGCCTCGATAGACATAGACAAAAGCGTTATGCAAAACCGGAAGCGGCAATTCCAGTCGCGCAGCGCCCGAAAAATGCAGGTCAGCGAACAGCGGCTCTGTGTCGGGGCGCGAGACGGCTCCCGGATGGCCGAAAAGTTCACCGGCGATCAGCCGAATCCGAACCCCCGATTCGACCTCAAATTCGGGAATCTCCTGCGCAGGAATATCCCGATACCCCGGTGCCATCATCTTGTTTCGAGCAGGCAGGTTCAGCCAGAGTTGGAACCCCTCCATCAGCCCTTCCTGCTGCTCGGGCATCTCCGAGTGCAGAATGCCGCGCCCAGCAGTCATCCACTGCACCGCACCAGGGCCCAGCAATCCCTCGTTGCCAGCATTGTCGCGATGACGCATCCGCCCAGCCAGCATGTAGGTGACGGTCTCGAAACCACGATGCGGATGTTCCGGGAAGCCGGCGATGTAATCGCCGGGATCATCGGAGCGGAATGCATCGAGCATCAGGAACGGATCGAGCCTGCGCTGCAGATCCTGAGTCAGCACGCGGGTCAGCTTGACCCCCGCGCCATCACTGGTCGCCACGCCATTGATGATCTGCTCGACCTCGCGACTGATGACAGACATGCCGACTGACATCAGGACTCAGCCCACAACGTAGTCGCTGTCGGAGACCGGATGTTCCCAGGTCGTCTTGCCCAGCGACGTGGCCATGTGAATCATGTAGCTGCCGACGTCGGCACCGTGCCAGTGACGCTCGCCCGGACCGATCCAGACCACATCGCCAGTACGAATACGCTGTGGCTCCTCGCCTTCCTTGCAGATCCAGCCGCTGCCTGCCAGGACATTCAGAATCTGTCCGGACTCGTGAAAATGCCAGTGCGTCCGTGCCCCCGGGGTAAAGAACACGTTGTTGATCATCACATTATCGGTTGCCGGCATGACCGGATCGGCCCAGA
This sequence comes from Quisquiliibacterium sp., assembly GCA_030830765.1. Taxonomy (GTDB): domain Bacteria; phylum Pseudomonadota; class Gammaproteobacteria; order Burkholderiales; family Burkholderiaceae_E; genus Quisquiliibacterium. Next base: position 8,019 of record JAURMJ010000371.1, on the reverse strand, counting down.
CGGTGCCGGTGAACGTGGGGCCACGCTCCTCTGATGGCGCCCCTTCGGTTCGCGCGTGAAAGACTTTCATGTTACCTACTTGGTTGGAATGATTTGTCCGGTTCTGACGGACGACCCGTTTTGCAACAAGTCAATTTATGGAGCGTTTCCCTGGTCATTGGATTGCCAGCCCGATCGCGTTCCAGAATGTTCAAGCTGAGAGACCGCGAGCAAGATCCGCGCAGATATCACTGGCACCTTCCAGTCCGACCGCCAGGCGAACCAACCCTTCGCCGATACCAGCTGCCTTGCGTGCAGCTGGTCCGATCCGCTGGTGCGTGGTGCTGGCAGGATGCGTGATGGTGGACTTGACATCGCCCAGGTTGCCAGTGATCGACAGGACCTTGCAGCCATCAATGACCCGCCAGGCATTGGCTCGCGCGGTTTCATCGTCATCGCCCTGCAGCTCAAACGCGACAATTGCGCCACCCGCACTTTGCTGGCGTTTTGCCAGCGCATGCTGCGGATGCGACGCAAGTCCCGGATAATGCACACGGCGGACCTGTGGCTGCTCCTCCAGCCAACGTGCCACCTCAAGCGCGCTGGCACATTGACGCTCCATCCGGATCTGCAAGGTTTCCAGCCCCTTGAGCAGTACCCAGGCATTGAACGCCGACAGCGACGGACCAGTCGTACGCATCACTGGCAACAACGTGTCATTGATCAGTTGCTCGCTGCCTAGAATTGCTCCGCCAAGCACCCGGCCCTGACCGTCGATGTATTTGGTCGCCGAATGGATCACGACATCAGCGCCCTGCTGCAGTGGCCGCTGCAGCGCCGGCGTCGAAAAGCAGTTGTCGACAACCAGCGTAACCCCGTGCCTGCGCGCGACTTCGGAAATCGCAGACAGATCGGCAATTTCGGTCAACGGATTGGACGGCGTCTCCAGGTACATCATCCGTGTCTCGGGCTTGATTGCAGCATCCCAGGCGGAGATGTCCGTCAGCGGCACGTAGCTTGTCTGCACACCATACTTGCCGAACAGATTGAATAACTGTGCTGTTGCACCAAAGACGCCGGTCGATGAAACGATATGCTCGCCCTGTTTGACCAGACCCAGCACGGTCGCCAGGATTGCCGACATGCCCGAAGCGGTTGCCAGGCAGGCCTCGGCGTCTTCGAGCGAAGCCAGGCGATCCTGGAATGCCTTTACGGTCGGGTTGGAGAAGCGCGAGTAGACAAAGCCCGGCTCGTCACCTGAGAAACGTGCCGCCGCCTGCGCCGCGCTCTCGAATACAAAGCTGGAAGTCAGGAACAGAGGTTCCGCATGCTCGCCGAACGGTGTGCGTTCGATGCCAGCGCGTACAGCGCGTGTTGCGAAGTCGAGGTCGTCAAAAGACGATGGATCAGTCATGTCTCTACCAGAGAAAAATCACTCGGATCAGTCAGCTGCGACTGAGAATTGAAGGTTCATCTGCGAGGTCTGACGCTCTTCCTGGCTGGCGCTCATCGCCGCATGGCGTGCCATCTCGACACGATCCAGGTAGTCCGGGGTGACATCACCGGTCACGTAGACACCCTCAAAGCAGGAGGAATCAAAATTGCGCAGGCGCGGATTGATGTCAGTGACCGAGCGCTTCATTGACTCGATGTCCTGATAGACCAGGGCATCGGCGCCGATCGAACGGCGAATTTCCTCGTCGCTGCGGCCGCTGGCAATCAGTTCACTGCGGGTCGGCATATCGATGCCATAGACGTTCGGAAACCTTACTGGCGGCGAGGCTGAAGCGAAGTACACCTTGTTGGCACCTGAGTCCCGGGCCATCTGCACAATTTCCGAAGAGGTGGTGCCACGCACGATCGAATCATCAACAAGCAGCACATTTTTGCCCTTGAACTCAACGCTCATTGCGTTCAGCTTCTGTCGAACCGATCTCTTGCGCACCGCCTGCCCCGGCATGATGAAGGTGCGCCCCACATAGCGGTTCTTCAGGAACCCCTCGCGATAGTCCAGGTTCAGGTGCATCGCCAACTGCATGGCAGAGGGACGCGATGTGTCCGGAATCGGCATCACAACGTCAATGTCGCCCAACGGCAACTCACGGGCAATCTTCTCGGCCAGGTACTCCCCCATCCGCAAGCGGGTCGCATAGACCGAAGCGCCGTCAATCAGTGAATCAGGACGGGCGAAATAGACGTATTCGAAGACACATGGATTGAGTGACGCGTTGTCTGCGCACTGACGCGAATGGAAATTGCCATCCAGGTCGATAAACACTGCCTCGCCCGGCTGCACGTCGCGCACCATCTGGAATCCAAGACCTTCGAGCGCGACCGACTCGGAAGCGACCAGATACTCGGTCCCGGTGTTGGTTTCGGAAGTTCCGTAACAAAGCGGACGGATTCCGTAGGGATCCCTGAATGCAACCAGGCCGTAACCCGCGATTTCAGCCACGCAGGCATAGGCTCCGCGCACCCGGCGGTGTAATCCAGATATCGCCTTGAAGATCGTGTCAGGATCCAGCGTGACACCATGGGCCGCTTCCTGCAGCTCATGAGCAAGCACATTGAGCAGGACTTCGGAGTCGGACTCCGTATTGATATGACGCAGATCGCGCCGGAACATCTCTTCCTTGATCTGCGCCGAGTTGGTCAGGTTACCGTTGTGTGCCAGCATGATCCCGAAAGGCGCATTCACATAGAACGGTTGCGCCTCCTCGGAATCTGCAGCCGAACCCGCTGTCGGATAACGCACATGCCCGATCCCGCTGAAACCGGGCAGCGATCTCATATTGCGCGTGCGAAAAACGTCACGCACCAGGCCGTTGCCTTTGTGCATGCTGAATTTTTTGCCCATGCCGGTGGCGATGCCCGCAGCGTCCTGGCCACGATGTTGCAGCAGCAGTAAGCCGTCATAAAGCATCTGGTTGACCGGATTGGTCGATACAACCCCAAGAATTCCGCACATTGCGGGCCTCGCTAGTTCAGGTTTTTCTCAAACCGGCTGGACGCGCCGACACATAGGGTTCGACCATCTGCACGATCGCATCGAGCAGCGGCCGTGAGACCGACTTCTTCCATTCAGCCGTCTCATGCAGATCAAAGAGCCGCGCCACAACAACCACGACAGCGACCAGCACCAACGCGCGGGCCACACCGATCAGTCCGCCAAAGAGGCGGTCAGCGCCGCCGAGGCCGATCTTGCCTAACCCCTTGGCAACCAGCGCCCCGCTGATGCGCACCAGCGCAAACAGGAGAATGAACAGCAGCACATAGATGACCCAGGGCTGCTTCTGCATCGCGGCCAACACAACGACGCCGGGAGCAAGCATCGGAGTGCCGAATAAAGCAACCGCCCAGGAGGCCAGGCCGAAAACGGTGCGAATCATGCCGCGAATGAGCCCGAGCAGCACCGACAAGGCCAATACAAGCAGGACGAACCAGTCCCAGTGACTTAACGCAGAGATCTGAAAATTTTCCATGGGTCAGGGTGCTATCAAAACAGACTCGATCCTGGCGGCACGGAGCTTGCCCCGCACCTTGTCGGCCTCGTCGCGGCTGAAATAAGGACCGATCCGAACCCGGATACGATCACCCTGTGACGTACTGATGCTTTCCTTGTAGGCAGTGAACCCTGCCTTGCGTGCCCGGGCGATCTGGTCGGCAGCACTTTTTTCACTGGCGAATGCGCCGATTTGCACGATGTAGCCAGACGTCTTCGCAGTGCGGGACTCCTGGTTTGCGGCCAATCTGGCAATCGGATCGGAGGCGGCGGGTTTGCCTTCAGCCGATTTCGTGGACGCAGCACGGGCATCAGCCTGTCCGGCTCCACGCGTCTGTGCATCCACCACCTTTGGATCGGCTGGCTTGCTCACAGTTGCACCCGGCCCGGGCTTCGTTGTGGCGACAGCATTGGCGCCAGCAGCCGGTGTCCCGTTGCCCGTAGCAGCCGTGACCTCACTGGTCGATGCTGCAGACTGAGCGCTCAAAGTCGATGGACCTGCGGTCGCGGACTGAACACGGGCAGCTGCAGCGGCAGCGGCAGCGCCCGATCCCACCCCGCCGGAACGTTCATCGTCGCCTTGCGACCTGCGAATCGTTCCACTCAATGCGGTGGCATCAGGTCGCTCGTAGAGGGGGGTGTCGCGCGACGGGATCTTGGCTTCAATATCCCCGCGGACCTGTCTGGGCTCTGAATCAAGCAGGATCGGCAACGCAATTGCTGCGGCAAGACAGACAGCGGCAGCGCCGATCAGCCTGCGGCGGGCACGTTTTTTTTGTGGGAGCGCCGGGTCTAGCGCAGCACTGGGCTTGCGGGAGCTTGTACGCGAGGCCATGTCTGCGATCAGTCGGTTCGAAGCGGTCTACGCCGGGAGGCAAGCACGTCGGCCACCGTTAGGAAGGATCCGAAGACGACGATTCTATCATTCGGATCCGCCCGTTCCAGCGCACTGGCCAGCGCCTCGCGCGGCTGAGGAAAAGTTTCGATCAGGTGCGACGGCCCGGGCGCGATCCCGGCCTGATCCAGTTGCTGCACCAGCTCATGGGCCGGTGCAGCACGCGGTCCGGATAAATCGGTCATCAGCCAATGGTCGATGCGATCTCCGAGCGCGCGAATCATGGCTGCGATGTCCTTGTCACCCATTGCCCCGAACACGGCCCAGGTCTGCGGAAAGAACCCCATGTTGTCCAGATTGTCGGCAAGGTGCGCAACCGCATGCGGATTGTGCGCAACATCAAGGACGATATTCGGGCGCCCTGGCAGCACCTGGAAGCGCCCCGGCAACTCCACGCTGGCAAAGCCATGGCGAATCGCCTGCTGCTGGACCGGAAGGCGATCGCGCAGCGATTCGATTGCAGCCAGCGCGCCTGCCGCGTTGAGCAGCTGGTTGGCGCCGCGCAGCGCCGGATAGGCATATCCGCTACGACGCATCTTTCGGCCACCATAGGACCATTGTTGGCGATCGCCCGAGTAATTGAAATCGCGCCCGAACAGCCAAAGATCGGCATCGATCTCGCGGGCATAGTCAACCAGACTGGCAGGAGGCACCGGATCGCTGCAGATCGCTGGGCGGCCCGTGCGATAGATATGCGCCTTCTCCCAGCCGATCTTCTCGCGCGTGCCGCCAAGAAAATCCACATGATCGATGTCAATGCAGGTCACGATCGAACAATCGGGATCGATGACATTGACCGCGTCCAGGCGACCACCCAGTCCAACTTCCAGAATGGAGACATCAGGCGTCCACTCAGAGAACAGACTCAGGATCGCAAGCGTCGTGAATTCGAAATACGTCAGAGGCGTATCCTGGCGGGCCTGTTCAACCCGCTCGAAATGCTGCATCAACGCATCGTCGCTGGCGCTCTCGCCGTCCAGCCGGGCGCGCTCATTGAAATCGACCAGATGCGGTGAGGTGTACAGCGCCACGCGATAGCCCGCACTGCGAAGGATTGCCTCCAACAGCGCGCAGGTCGAGCCCTTCCCATTGGTGCCGCCCACCGTGATCACGATGCCGACTGCCCGCAGACCCATCCGGTCGGCGACCAGCCTCACCCGATCAAGACCAAGCTCAATCGTCTTCGGGTGCAGACTTTCGATCTGCACCAGCCAATCGTGCAAAGACGCCGGTTTTGACGTTTCTTGTCGGGTATGGGCCAGGGACATCGACGCTCAGACCAGCGCGTCGCTTGGCAGGCGCAGCATCAGCGCCAGCAGTGAGGCGATTTCATCGCGCATCTGCCGCCGGTCGACAATCATGTCGATTGCACCTTTTTGCAGAAGGAACTCAGCTCGCTGAAAGCCTTCGGGCAAGATCTCGCGGACCGTCTGCTCGATGACGCGGGGTCCGGCAAAACCGATCAAAGCCTTCGGTTCGGCGATGACCACATCGCCCAGAAAGCAGAAGCTCGCCGAAACGCCGCCCATGGTCGGATCGGTCAGTACCGAAATGTAGGGCAGTTTCTTCTCTGAAAGACGCGTCAGTGCCGCAGTTGTCTTGGCCATCTGCATCAGAGACAGCACGCCTTCCTGCATCCGTGCACCGCCTGACGCAGCAATCGAAATAAACGGCACTTTCTGGTCGATGGCATTTTGAACGCCTCGCGCAAATCGCTCGCCGACCACCGAGCCCATCGAGCCGCCCATGAATTCGAACTCAAAAGCAGCGACCACGACTGGAATCGAACGAATTGAGCCCCCCATCACAACCAGCGCATCGGTCTCTTCGGTCTGCTCCAGGGCCTCATTGAGGCGATCAGAGTATTTGCGGCTGTCCTTGAACTTCAATGCATCGGTCGGCAGAACTTCCTGCCCGAGCTCATACCGCCCTTCCTGGTCGAGCAGCGCTTCGAGACGCTTGCGCGAGCCGATCCGCAGGTGATGGGCGCAATTGGGGCAAACATGCTGATTACCAGACAGGTCTGCACCATAAAGGACCGAATCACAGGACGGGCACTTGACCCAGATGCCTTCGGGAACCCGTTTGGCCGCACTCCCGGCACGTTTGATCCGGGGCGGCAGCAACTTTTCGAGCCAGGACATCGCTTGCTCCTCGAAAACTCAGGCACTCTGACCAGCAGATGCCAGCGCTGCACTCTCATCATCAGGCGCATCGAGCGCAGCACGCACTGTTGCGATGAACGCTCCTGCACGGGCCGCGGCCCCTTCGGACGGACCGTCCTCAAGCAGCTGAATCATCCGTGTACCGATAATCACCGCGTCCGCATTGCGCGCAATCACCCGGGCTGTGATGCCGTCCCGGATGCCAAAGCCAACACCAACCGGCAGGCCGGTTGAAGCCTTGATCTTGCCGACCCGGCGTGCGACTTCGTCGGTATCCAGATGCCCTGCTCCGGTGATGCCCTTGAGTGAAACATAGTAGACATAGCCGCTCGCCAAAGACAAAACCTGGCCGATGCGCTGGTCGCTGGACGTAGGGGCCAGCAAGAAGATTGGATCGATGTCATGTTCGCGAGCAGCCCGAGCGAAAGCGTCGGACTCCTCGGGTGGATAGTCGACCACAATCACGCCGTCAGTTCCTGCCTCACGCGCTGCCGCCAGAAAATTCGTGGCACCCATGCGCTCGATCGGATTAGCGTAGCCCATCAGCACAACTGGCGTACTGGTATCTGTCTTGCGGAACTCCCGCACCATCTCTAGCACATCACGGGTCCCGATCTTGCGGGCCAGCGCCGATTCGTTGGCCCGCTGGATCACAGGGCCATCGGCCATCGGATCTGAGAACGGCACGCCCAGTTCGATTGCATCGGCACCGGCGGCAACCATCGCATGCATCACCTGCACGGTGGAATCGCGCAGCGGAAAACCCGCAGTGATGTAGGGAACCAGGGCCTTACGTCCCTGGGTACGGAGTTTCTCGAAAGCTGTTGGAAGACGAGACATCAGACACTCAATCCAGCGCGCTGCGCCACCGTATGCATGTCCTTGTCGCCTCGACCAGACAGGTTCACAAGAATGCTCTTATCCTTGGGCAGCGTGGGCGCGAGCTTGGCCGCGTAGGCAATTGCATGACTGGTTTCGAGCGCAGGGATGATCCCTTCGATGCGACAGCAGTTATGAAATGCGCGCAGCGTCTCCTCGTCATCGATCGGCACATAGCTGGCACGACCTGAATCCTTCAGCCAGGCATGCTCAGGACCCACGCCCGGGTAATCCAGACCGGCTGAGATCGAGTGCGTATCGATGATCTGGCCGTCTTCGTCCTGCAGCAGGTAGGTGCGGTTGCCGTGCAGTACGCCCGGCGTTCCGGCAGTCAGCGAGGCTGAGTGACGTCCGGTGTGCATTCCCTCGCCGGCAGCCTCCACGCCAACCAGTTGCACCCCTGGCACATCAATGTACGGATAGAAGATCCCGATCGCATTCGAACCGCCACCCACACAGGCCACCACATAGTCGGGCTGACGCCCGATGAATTCGGGCATCTGACGCTTGCACTCGTTACCGATCACCGCCTGAAAATCACGCACCATCATCGGATATGGGTGCGGGCCGGCAACGGTTCCGATGATGTAGAAGGTGTT
>JAURMJ010000370.1 GCA_030830765.1 Quisquiliibacterium sp. | reverse complement strand
TTTGCTGACCTGCTTTGGCGGTATGCAAGGTTTGACCTGGGGACCAGCTACTTTCATCACAAGGGGGTCTGGGAGCTGATCGTCGACAAACTGCCGGTCTCAATCAGTCTGGGGCTGTGGAGCTTTCTGATCACTTACCTTGTTTCGATTCCGCTCGGCATCGCCAAGGCAGTGCGCAACGGATCGCGCTTTGATCTGTTCACGAGCACAGCGATCCTGGCCGGCTATGCAATTCCGGGTTTTGTTCTCGGTGTGGCACTGCTTGTGCTGTTCGGGGGTGGCTCATTCATGCAGTTGTTCCCGCTGCGCGGTCTGACCTCGGACAACTTTGACCAGCTCTCGACCATCGGCAAGATTCTTGATTACTTCTGGCACCTTGCGATGCCACTGACCTGTCTGGTGCTCGGTAGTTTCGCGGTCACGACGATGCTGACCAAGAACGTCTTTCTTGAGGAAATCCGCAAGCAATATGTGTTGACCGCTCGCGCCAAAGGCTTGCCGGAGCGTCGGGTCTTCTACAAACACATCTTTCGCAACGCACTGATTCCGTTGGTGACTGCGTTCCCGGCGGCCTTCGTTGGCGCTTTCTTCACCGGTTCGCTGCTGATTGAGACGCTGTTTTCGCTCGACGGGCTTGGTCTGCTGTCCTACGAATCAGTGATCCGGCGCGACTATCCGGTCGTGCTGGGTTCGCTGTATGTGTTCTCGCTGATCGGTCTCGTGACCAAGCTGATCACCGACCTCTGCTATGTCTGGGTCGACCCGCGCGTGAGGTTCGATTCGCTATGAGTGCGACCTCTTATTCGCCGGGACAACGGGCCTGGCTGCGATTCAAGGCCAATCGGCGTGGTTTTCTGAGCCTGTGGATTTTCGCGCTGCTGTTCGTGCTCAGTCTGGCGGCTGAACTGCTGTCCAATGACCGGCCGGTGATGATCCGTTATGAAGGGCAGTGGTACTCGCCGCTGCTCTACGATTATCCGGAAACCACCTTCGGAGGCGATTTTCGTACCCGAGCCGATTATCTTGATCCGTTTTTGCGCGAGCAACTGGGCAAGGATGCGAACTGGGCAATCTGGCCGCTGAACGACTATCGCTTCGATACGATCAACTACTTTTCTCCGAGTCCGAATCCGGCCGCCCCGTCGCCAGTGAACCTGCTGGGGACCGATGATCGTGGCCGCGATGTGCTGGCCAGATTGATCTATGGTTTCCGAATCTCCGTGTTGTTCGGGCTTGCGTTGACGATGCTGGGCGTGCTGATCGGTGTGATTGCGGGCGCCGTCCAGGGATACTTTGGCGGGCGTACCGATCTGGCCTTTCAGCGATTCATCGAGGTCTGGAGTTCGGTGCCTGAACTCTACCTGCTGTTGATTCTTGCCTCGATTTTTGAGCCAAGCATCTGGATTCTGCTGACGATTCTCGCCATCTTCGGCTGGATGGGATTATCAGACTACGTGCGCGCCGAGTTTCTTCGTAATCGCACGTTGGAGTACGTGACCGCAGCCCGCGCGCTGGGTCTCTCAAACCTTCAGATCATCTGGCGCCATGTGTTGCCCAACTCGCTGACGCCGGTGATTGCCTTTCTGCCGTTCCGGATGAGTGCTGCGATCGTCGCACTGACCAGTCTTGATTTTCTCGGCCTGGGCGTGCCGCCGACGACACCCAGCCTGGGTGAGCTGCTTGCGCAGGGCAAGGAAAATCTGGATGCCTGGTGGATCTCGCTGCCGACCTTCGGCGTGCTGGTCGGTACCCTGATGCTGTTGATTTTCATCGGAGAGGCGCTGCGCGATGCGCTGGATACGAGGCAGGGATGAGCGATCTGCTTTGCATTGAGGATCTCTCGATTGAGTTCGCCAGACCAGGCGGGCGCACGCGCGTCGTCGAGAATCTGAGTTTCTCAGTGGCGCCCGGTGAGCGCTTCGCACTGGTTGGCGAGTCTGGCTCAGGTAAGCCGGTCAGCTCGCTGGCCGTTATGCGGCTCAATCCTGATGCGCATTACCAAGGCCGCATCGTTTTTGAAGGGCGTGATCTTCTGCAGGTCAGCGAGCGGGAAATGCGCGGCGTGCGCGGCAACCGGATTGCGATGATCTTTCAGGAACCGATGACAGCGCTCAATCCGCTGTACCCGATCGGCAATCAGATCTGCGAGACGCTGGAGTTGCATCAGGGCATGTCGCGTGTTCAGGCGCGCGACAAGGCGATCGAACTGCTTGAGCGCACCGGTATTCCGGAGCCGGCGCGTCGCTTCACAAGCTTTGCGCATCAACTCTCCGGCGGGCAACGTCAGCGCGCCATGATCGCAATGGCACTGGCCTGCAACCCCGCCCTGCTGATCGCCGATGAGCCGACAACCGCGCTGGACGTGACAATCCAGCGGCAGATCGTTGAACTGCTGGCCGAGTTACAGCGTGAGTTCGGGATGGCAGTGCTGCTGATTACGCATGATCTGCCATTGGTTCGGTCGTTTGCCGACCGAGTGGGCGTGATGCAAAGCGGCCGCCTGGTCGAGACCGGCACAACCGAACAGATTTTCAGTCAGCCGGCTGATCCGTATACGCGCCGCCTGATCGACAGTCGCCCGCGTCGCATGCTCGATTCGCTGCCGCCCCGGTCACCTTGTGTGCTTGAGGCCCGCAGGGTGAGCTGCGATTTCGAGTTTCGTAGCGGCCTGTTTGGACGACGTCGTTTTCGCGCCGTCAACCAGGTTGATCTGCAATTGGGCAGAGGGGAGACGCTGGGCATCGTCGGAGAGTCCGGCTCGGGCAAGACCACGCTCGGCATGAGCCTGCTGCGCCTGGCACGCGGGCGGGTGCAGGGCGAAGTCGACCTGAACGGCACCCGAATCGATACGTTGTCGGCGCGGGCTCTGCGGCCACTGCGCAAGCTTGTTCAAGTCGTGTTTCAGGATCCGTACAACTCGCTGTCGCCCCGGATGACGGTCGAAGGGATCGTGGGGGAAGGGCTGGCCTTGCATCGGCCGGAGCTTGGCGCCGGCGAGCGCCGTGAGGCAATCGTTCAGATGTTGGAGGAAGTCGGGCTGTCTGCCGAGATGATGGATCGCTATCCCCATGAGTTCTCCGGCGGTCAGCGGCAACGGATCGCGATTGCGCGTGCCGTCGTGCTGCGTCCTGAGGTGCTGCTGCTCGATGAGCCGACCTCAGCGCTTGATGTCTCGGTGCAGCAGCAGGTGCTTGAGCTGCTGGTCCATCTGCAGCGCCGGCATGGACTCAGTTATCTCTTCATTACGCACGATCTGGCAGTGATCCGGGCGATGGCGCATCGCGTCATGGTGATGAAGGACGGCCAGGTCATCGAGGCCGGAGAGACCGAATCGCTGTTCGCCGATCCGCAGCACGATTACACGCGCAGTCTGCTGGCTGCAGCGCTTTCCTGAACCGGTGGGGTGAATGCCTTCAGCCCCAAGCCGTCCGTTCGAGGCACTGTTAAGTCTTGTCGCTCCACCTTATGGAGTGTCATCAGTTTTTTGGCGCATCATTGCAGAGGATTGCCTTTTCGGACCTGCTTGGACCGCCCGGTCATTGAAGCCTCAATTGGATCGTTAAATGAGTCATCAGGAATTTCCCCGTCGTGCCTTTTTGCTGCTTGTCCTGCTGACCATCGTCTGGGGAACCAACTGGCCGATCTTCAAACTGGCGGTCGTCGAGATTTCAGTCTGGACCTTCCGGGCGATCTCGGTGCCGATTGCCGGCCTGTCGATCCTTTGCTACGCGCGGATGCGAGGCTATTCGTTGCGCATTCCTCGTCAGTACTGGCCGGCAATCGTGACAGCGACCCTCTGCTATCTGGTGGTCTGGAACATTGCGAGTACCTATGCGGCGGTGATGATTCCATCCGGGCAGGCGGCTGTGCTCGGATTCACGATGCCGCTTTGGTCGGCTGCAATCTCGTGGTTGATTCTTGGCGAGCGGATGAGCCTCAGGATCGGCATTGCGCTGGCGCTGGGGGCAGCCGCGGTGCTGCTGCTGATGGTGCCCGGGTTGTCGGCCTACGCCCAGGCACCGGCAGGTTTTGCCCTCGGGCTGCTGGCCGGGCTCGGCTGGGCTGTCGGCACGCTGATCATCAAACGCGCTGAGGTCCCGGTGCCTGCTGCTGTGCTGACTGGCTGGCAGTTGCTGCTGACCTCGTTGCCGGTCCTGGTGGGAGCGGCTGTGCTGGGGGATGGCCAATGGTTCATGCCGACCTGGCAGACGATCCTGATCGTGCTGTACATCGCGCTGATACCGATGAGCATCGGTAATGTCACCTGGTTCTCGATTGTGGGTCTGCTGCCCGCCAATGTGGCCGGTCTGTCCGCAATCATGGTGCCGGTTGTGGCCATGATCACCGGCAATCTGATGATGAGCGAGCCGCTTGGGCCGCTGCAGCTGGCGGCCATGGCCTGTAGTGTCGGCGCCTTGTCGCTGGTGGTGCTCAAGCCTTCTGCTCGCGCGTCGGTGTCAGGGCGTGCGCTTCGTTCCGACGATTCAAAGACAAGCTAGGGTGGGGGCGGTCCATTCATGAAGCATCAGGAAGGCGTTTTCGAGCAGTGAATCTGATCCGGTTTTCATTGACGTTGACCGCGCGCGACTTGCGTGCCGGCGAGTTGCGCCTGTTGCTGCTTGCATTGGTGATCGCGGTCGCCTCAATCAGCAGTGTCGGATTTTTCGTCGATCGGATGCGGCAAGCCCTGTCGCTGGAAGCCCGGCAGTTGCTGGGCGGTGATTTGGTGATCGCCTCGGATCAGCCGCTTGGACCCCAGTGGAAGGCTCAGGCCGAGGCGCTCGGGTTGCAGACTGCGGTGACGCTCAATTTTCCCAGCATGGCCAGTGCCGGCGGGCTGCCGCAGCTGGTTTCGATCAAGGCGGTGTCGCAGGCTTACCCGCTGCGTGGACGCCTGCGCACGGCTGCCGCCCCCGGACAGGCTGATGCTGAAGCGCAAGGCGTGCCTGCCCGCGGCACCGTCTGGGTCGACGGACAACTGTTACAGGCACTCGGAGTCCAGCCGGGCACTGTCGTGGAACTTGGCCGGTCCGGCCTGCGGATCGACCGGGTCATCACGCTGGAACCAGATCGGGGTGCCAATTTTGTCAATTTTGCGCCGCGTGCGCTGATGCATGTTGACGACCTGCCGGTCAGTGGGTTGGTGCAGCCGGCAAGCCGCATCACCTACCGCCTGATGGTCGCTGGCGAACTGCCTGCGGTCTCCCAGTTCGAGTCATGGGCCAGACGCGGACTGGGTCCGGGAATCCGCATCGAGTCACTGGAAACCGGACGTCCCGAACTGCGCAACACCTTGGATCGCGCCGAACGCTTTCTGGCCCTGGTCGGGCTGCTGTCAGCGCTGATTGCCGCTGTCGCGATCGGTCTGGCCGCGCGGCGATTTGCTGAACGGCATCTGGATGCCTGCGCGGTGATGCGGGCGATTGGCATCCGGCAGCGCAGTCTGCTCAGTCTGCTCGGTCTTGAACTGTTCTGGATCGCGCTGGGTGCAGGTCTCGCGGGAGCGTTGCTGGGCTGGATCGTACATTTTGGGCTGGTAGCCAGCATTGCGCCGCTGATCAGTATTGCCTTGCCGTTGCCCGGTTTCGGTCCGGCGTTGCAAGGCGTGCTGGCCGGCCTGGTGCTGCTGATCGGTTTCGGTTCGATGCCTTTTCTGAAGCTTTCGGGCGTACCGCCGCTGCGGGTGCTGCGACGCGAGCTGGGCGCCACGCGTGCGTCGCCGCTTCTGGCCGGTGTGGTTGCGCTGGTCGCCTTCTCGGCCTTGCTGCTCTGGTTTGCCGGCGATCGCAAGCTGGCGTTCATTGCGCTGAGCGGGTTTGCTGGTGGCGCGCTGGTCTTTGTGATCCTGGTCTGGCTGGCGATGCGGCTGATCGCGCCGCTGCGGCGCATCGCCGGCGAGCGACTGCGCAGCCCTGCGCTGCGTCTTGCGCTGGCGTCCTGGTCGCGCCGGCAGTCCGCGACAATCGCGCAGACGGTTGCGATCTCAGTGGGGTTGATGGCGTTGATGTTGCTGACGATTACCCGCACTGACCTGATCGACAGTTGGCGCCAATCAAGCCCGCCCGATGCCCCGAACCGTTTCGTGATCAATATTCAGCCAGATCAACGAGAGGCTGTTGTAGCGTCTCTCGTGCGTAACGGCATCAGGGAGCCGCAGCTTTATCCGATGGTACGCGGCAGGTTGGTGGCCATCAACGACCGACCGGTGTCGATCGACGATTTCGAGGGCGAGCGGGCGCGAAGACTGGTCGATCGTGAATTCAACCTGTCCTACACCGACGAATTACCTGGACATAATCGGATCGTCGCGGGCAATTGGTTTTCACCAGAGGCACGCGAAGTCTCGGCCGAAGCGGGCATCCTGGAAACACTCGGCCTGAAGCTTGGCGATCAGTTGCGTTTTGAGGTGGCCGGCGAAGCCATCGAGATGCGCTTGAGCAGCGTTCGCAAACTGAGTTGGGATTCCATGAAGGTCAACTTCTTCATGATTGCTTCGCCTGCCGCGTTGCGCGAGGCGCCGCAGTCGCTGATCACTGCGTTCCATCAACAGCCCGGGCAGCCCGCTGTTGACGCGCAACTGGTGAATGAATTCCGTAACCTGACGGTTTTCGATACTGGCAACATCCTTCGTCAGGTTCAGACGATGCTCGAACAGGTTGTGCAGGCTGTGCAGTTCCTGTTTGTACTCACACTTGGAGCAGGGGTTGCAGTGCTGTACACGGCACTTGCCTCATCGCGCGATGAGCGACTGCGCGAGGCTGCGCTGATGCGTGCGCTGGGAGCTTCAAGCCGTCAGTTATCGCGGGCACAGCTCTGGGAGCTTGGTCTGTCGGGTGCTCTGGCCGGCCTGCTGGCCGCGGCCGGTTCGATCGCAATTGGCGCCGTCCTTGCGCGCGAGATCTTCCAGTTTGGTTACGACGCGCGCTGGAGCAGTCTGGTCATGGGTGTCGGTGCCGGTGCTTTGCTGGCCATCGTCGCCGGCTGGTTCAGTCTGCGGGGTGTGCTCAAGGCACCGCCGCTGGCTTCGCTGCGGGCGGTCTGAGACTGCGCGGAGAGTCTTAGATTGGCTGAATGGTCTGAGACTGCATGGATGTCTGTCCACGGGGTATCCTCGCAACTACGCTGTTGTTGAGCTGCACGCCTTTGTGATTTGCACTTTCTGACCGAGATCCCGATATCTGATGAGCACCGATCAATCCAGGCAAGACAAGCAGACTGATGCTGTCGGGCAGTCAGACCCACAAGCGACCGCTTTCGAGTTGATCGGCGGCGAGGAAAAGGTGCGTGGATTGGTCGACCGGTTTTACGACCTGATGGAGCTTGAGCCTGAATTTGCAGGCATCCGTGCACTGCATCCGGTCTCGCTTGATGGCTCGCGCGACAAGCTGCACTGGTTCCTGTGTGGCTGGATGGGCGGGCCGAACCATTACATCGAGCGTTTCGGTCATCCGCGCCTGCGCGCTCGTCACCTTCCGTTTCCGATCGGCAGCAGTGAGCGTGACCAGTGGATGGTCTGCATGGGGCGTGCGATGCAGGATGTCGGCGTTGAGCAACCGCTGCTCGACAGGCTACTTGAATCGTTTTACGGCACCGCCGACTGGATGCGCAATCGCGCGGGTTAAGCCATGCAGGGATTGCTTTCAACTGAAAATCTGCTGCTGGCGGCGGTCGGCTGCTCGGCCCTGGCCTTGCTGGTTTCGCTGCTGCTGGTGTTGTGGCGCGGGCCCGATCTGTCGGTGCGACTTGCCGAATTCGAGCAACGTCAGCGTGAACTGATCGAGCAGTCGGCTACGGCGCTTCGCTTGCATCAGACCGAATTGGCGCAACAGCAGTCAGCTGCAATGCGGCAGCTGGAGCTTGCTCTGATTGAACATCTTTCGCACCAGGCGCAGCAGGGGCGCAGCGAGTTGTCAGCGTCGGTTTCGCAGTTTGGCACCGCGCTGAACCAGCAGATGAGCGCGATTGCCAATGTGCAGAACGCTCAGATCGACGGGTTCGCGCAGCAGCTGACGCGGCTGACCGAGGCTAACGAACAGCGCCTGACTGCATTGCGCGAGACCTTGCAGACTGACGCACGCCAAATGCGCGAGACCCTTCAGGCGGATGCCCGTCAAACCCGCGAGGCCTTGTCTGAGGACGCGCGTCTGAATCGTGAAGCCTTCACGCAGGATGCAAAGCGAGCCCGCGAGGAGTTGGCAACGACGCTGCGTGCCTTCGGCGAGGCTCAGTCGTTGCGCCTGGGCGAAATCGCGCGAGGTAATGAGACCAAGCTGACCGAGGTGCGTGCAACGCTTGAAAGTAAGCTGCGTGAACTGCAGACCGACAATGCCAACAAGCTTGAGCAGATGCGCATGACGGTCGATGAAAAACTGCACGCAACGCTGGAGCAGCGGCTTAGCGAATCGTTCAAACACGTCTCTGAGCGGCTTGAGCAAGTGCATCGCGGCCTGGGCGAAATGCAGGCGCTGGCCTCTGATGTCGGTGATCTGAAACGCGTCCTGAGCAATGTGAAGACACGCGGTATCTGGGGCGAGGTGCAACTGGCCTCGCTGTTGGAACAATTGCTGGTGGCCGAGCAGTACGCCGAGAACATTGCGACGGTACCGGGCTCTGGTGATCGGGTCGAGTTCGCGATCCGGCTGCCAGGCAAGGGCAGCGATCAGCCCGTCTGGTTGCCGATCGATGCGAAGTTCCCGCGAGAAGATTATGAACGGCTTCTGCAGGCGCAGGAGAATGCCGATCCGGTCGGGGCCGAGCAAGCCGGCAAGCAGCTTGAAGCTCGACTCAAGACTGAAGCCCGGACCATCCGCGACAAATACATCGCGCCGCCGCACACCACCGATTTCGCGCTGATGTTCCTGCCGGTCGAAGGGCTTTATGCCGAGGCACTGCGTCGCCCCGGATTGCTCGATGAGCTGCAGCGTCTGCATCGCGTCGTCGTTGCGGGTCCGACCACGCTGGCTGCCATTCTTTCAAGCCTGCAGATGGGCTTTCGCACGCTGGCCGTCGAGAAACGTTCCAGTGAGGTCTGGCAGATCCTGGGCGCGGTCAAGACCGAGTTCGGCAAGTTCGGTGACATGATGGCCAAGGCCCGTGAGCAGGTCGATCGGGCCTCGCAGACGCTGGGCAGTTATGAGACGCGCTCCCGAGCAATCGAGCGCAAGCTGCGCGGCGTTGAAGCCTTGCCAGATGCCGACTCGCAGGCACTGCTTGGGGCCGAGTCGGCTGACTCGGATTCTGACCAGACCTGACGCAGCGAGCGCCTGATTCGGGTCCAGGTCAGTCCGGTGCCGGCGCCTCAGACCGCTTGAAACGCGATCCAATGCAGATCAAGCCCTTATTGCGCGGTCAAACCGCCGTCTGCTGCAAGCCCCAGGCCGGTGACAAATGAAGCGGAATCCGAGCTGAGCCAGAGCACTGCCGCGGCAATTTCCTCTGCAGTGCCCATGCGACCGATCGGATGACGGGCGATCACCTGCGGACGGTACTCGGGATTGGCCGTCATGACTTTGTCAATCAGCGGAGTCTCGATGTATCCGGGGCAGACCGCGTTGATCCGAACGCCTTTCGGCGCGTAGGCGATTGCGGCTGATTTCGTCAATCCGATGACGCCATGCTTGCTGGCCGTGTAGGCAGGCGACACCGGTCCACCAACCAGACCGAGGACCGAGGCGGTATTCACGATCGAGCCGCTGCCCTGGGTGAGCATCTGCTGCAGTTCATATTTCATGCAGGCCCAGACGCTTTTCAGATTAATGTTGATCACGCGATCCCAGTTTTCCTCGGTGCTCTGCGCAAGATCCAGGATGCCGCCCGCGACGCCGGCATTGTTGAATGCACAGTCCAGGCGTCCGAAATGCGAGACCGTGTCGCTGACCATCTTCTGGACCTGCGCAACTTGCGCGACATCGACTTGCAGACACAGGGTCTTCGCTCCGAGCTCGCCTGCTTCCTTGGCAGTCTGCTCCATCTGCACGGTATCGATGTCGACCAGCGCCAGGCTCGCGCCTTCGCGGGCAAAGGCCAGGGCGCTGGCACGGCCAATACCGGTCGCGGCCCCAGTGATCAGAACGATTCGGTTTTCGAACAAAGGACCTGGCATATCTTGAATTCCTATCAAATTAGTTCGAATGACTAGGGTTTCGATCGTTGCTTGAAGGCGTGATTTGCTCCCATCCGCCGGACAGTGCTTTGAACAGCTCGACCGATGCCTGCAGCCTTGCCTGCCTGTTACGGACGGCATCCTGTTGCGCGGCATTCAGGCTGCGTTGCGCATCCAGGACCTCAAGATACGCAGAATACCCGGCTTCATGACGCAGATTAGCCAGGGCCAGCGCACGCTGGCTTGCGATCAGTTTGGCGTTCAGATCGACTTCCTGTTGGCTGGCTGCAGTCGATGAAATCAGGGCATCGCTGACCTCCCGGAACGCGGTCTGCGCCGCACCCTGGTAGGCGGCAAGCGCCTGCTTCTGCCGTGCACTGGCCTGGTCCACCCGGGCCTGGAGTCGCCCGCCGTCAAAGATCGGAAGCGACAGTCCGAATCCGAGCGACCAGATGCGTGCGCTCTCGTTCAGCAGCGATGCAAGTGCGCTGCTCTGAGCACCGTAGCTGGCTGTCAATGAGATTGATGGCAGCATCGCGGCACGTGCGACGCCGATCTGCGCATTGGCTGCAATCAGTGCCTGCTCAGCTTGTCTGATGTCTGGTCGTCGGGTCAGAAGCTCAGAGGGCAGCCCGATCGGTGGCAGCGGGGGGGCCGGCAGCGTGGCCAGCAGATCCGTTTTTCCGCTGACGGCGCTTGCAATCTGCAGGGCTGGCTGCGCAACTAGCCGGCCCAGCAGCGTTTGTGCAAGTTCGCGCTGGCGCTGCAGTTCGCGCAGCTGGGTCGAGGCATCGGCCCGTGCGATGCGGGCCTGTTCCAGCTCCAGCGCCGAGTTTGTACCTGCGGCAACCCGCAACTGCAACAGGTCCTGCTGCGCTTGTCGGGCAGCCAGAGTCGAACCCGAAAGCGCGATCTGTGCATCAAGAGCTTTCAACGAGAACCAGGCCTGGGCGATCAGTCCGGTTGTCGTCAGTCTGAGCACATCGGCCGCCTCTCGACTGGCCAATGCCTGCGCCCGCGCTGACTCGGAGGCGCGACGCAGCCGGCCCCAGAAGTCGATTTCATAGGAAGCCAGCGCATTAAGCTGCAGATTGTTGCTGCGCAAGACCGAGTTTGGAGCCAGCAGGTTCTTTGTCTGCAGTCGACCACCGCTGGCCCCCAGATTCACGGCGGGCAGCATGGCAGCGCCAGCTTCACGCGCCAGCGCATCGGCCTCCTCAATCCGCGCAGATGCAGCCTGAAGATCCGTATTGCGGGCAAGCGCCTGGTTCATGAGCGTGTTCAACCGCGCATCACCGAACAGCAGCCACCAGCGGGTGGCCGAAGGACTGGCCGCGCGCGCTGACTTATCTGAAGCCCCGTTGATCGAACCGGGTGAGGGCGTATCCGGTTGGCGGCCCAGGATCTGATCACTGCGTCCCGCATAGCGATCCGGCAAGTCGATCTGAGGGCGTTGATACTCGGGGCCGACCGTCATGCAGCCGGTCACCATCGCGAGCAGTGCTGCGCCAAGCAGCGAGCGGACCCAAGGACCCTGACTCGCGTCTCGCGGCAAACGCCGTTGGTCCATTCCGAGACGGCCTGGCCGCATGATGCGCAGGCGATCAGTGCCTCCAAGCGCCTTCATGCCCGTTCTCCCGGATCGTTTTTCGACGGC
>JAURMJ010000369.1 GCA_030830765.1 Quisquiliibacterium sp. | reverse complement strand
CGTGCCGCGCCTGATTGGGGTACAGGGTAATCCCGGGCTGGCTTGACCACAGCGTGGTCCGGGCCAGATGGCCCGATTTTTGGGAGTTCATCATGACGAATCGATTTGAATCCATCGACCTGAGGTCCCGTGCTGGGCGTCACCCTGTGTTCGCCTCGCTTCTGGCGAAGGTTGTTCTGGTCGGTTTACTGGCGCAAGGTGGTGCGGCCCTTGCGGCGGGAGACGCTTTGCTGACCGTCAAGCAGTTGTCGCCCGAGGTGGCCCAGAAGGCAGCGCGTGCTGCACTGGAGTTCTGTCGTGCAAAAGGCTATTCGATCGGTGTTTCGATTGTCGATCGCTCAGGCGTTCTGCAGGTGTTCATGCGCGATCGATTTGCCGGTGCACATACGGTTTCCATGTCAGCGGACAAGGCCTGGACCGCGGCTTCATTTCGGCAATCGACGCTCCGCTTTGCCGAAGAGACGCAGCCGGGCAAGCCAATGAGTGGTGTCCGCGATCTGCCTCGTGTGATTGCAGCGGGTGGCGGGCGTCCGATCGAGGCTTCCGGGGCGGTTGTCGGTGCGATCGGTGTTTCGGGTGCACCGGGCGGTGAGGCCGACGATGCCTGCGCGCAAGCCGGTATTGAGGCCATCCTGGCAGACATCGAACTTTAAGTTTGTACCCGTGCTCGTGGCAGCTGAATGGAACGCGATGATGAATCTTCTGCGCGGGCGTGTCCTCATGCTGCTGCTGCTGGCGCTTTCCTCCCAGGTCAATGGCCGGGAGGCTGCCTACGAGCCGCTGACTGTCAACATTGAACCGATCAAACTCACCGAGCGCGTGTACTACGTGAAAGGTGACCTGGGGCCGATCTCGACCAGTAACAATGGCTACAACTCGAATGCCGGCTTCGTGATCACCGACGACGGAGTCGTGGTGTTCGATGTGCTGGGAACGCCGTCGCTGGGTGCCGAGTTGCTGCGCCAGATCAGGCTGATCACCGACAAGCCGATCCGACGGGTGATCATCAGTCACTACCACTCAGACCATTTCTATGGTCTTGAGGCCTTCAAGGATGCTGGAGCCGAAGTCTGGGCGCATCGGCTTGCGCGCGACTATCTGGCTACAGAGGCACCGACGCTTCGGCTCGAGGAACGCAGAAACTCGCTGGCGCCCTGGGTCGATGAACATGCCCGGGTGATTGCCCCGGATGTGTATCTGGACGGCGATACCGACTTCCTTCTGGGCGGCCTCAGATTTCGGATCTTCAATGTCGGACCTGCTCATACGCCCGAAGATCTGATGTTGATGGTTGAAGGCGAGGGGGTGCTGTTTGCTGGTGATCTGATGTTCGCCGGACGCGTCCCCTTCGTCGGGGATGCGGACAGCAAAGGCTGGTTGCGCTCAATCGAGCGGCTGATCCAGCGTGATCCGAAGATCCTGGTCGGCGGCCACGGGGCGGCGTCCACCGATGCTGCAACGGACCTGAAAATGACCCGCGATTACCTGCGTTTCCTGCGCCAGGAGATGGGCAAAGGCGTTGAGGAGATGCTCACCTTTGACGAGACCTACCAGCGTGTCAACTGGTCTGCGTTTTCAGACTGGCCGGCGTTCAAGGCGGCCAACCGTAAAAACGCCTACAACACCTTCATCCTGATGGAGAAGGAAGCCCTGACTGCCCGGTAAAAGTCAGCGCAGCCGCCGGGGCCAGCTGCTGAACGGCGAAATCGCCGCTGGACGTTGAATCCTGGAGTCTTACCCAGGCGAAGGCGGCTACGCCTCCCGTTCCGTCTTGTGGGACCGTATTTTCAATCGTCACTCGCAGACGGCATCATGGGCTGCGGGCCCGTCATAGACTGCGTTTTTGATCGAACTTGGAGAAACCTATGGATTTGGGCCTGAGCGGAAAGATTGCGCTGGTGACGGGAGCAAGCAAGGGCATCGGCCTGGCTTGTGCGCGGGCGCTGGCAGCTGAAGGGGCGATTGTCGTCGGGGTTTCTCGCAGCCCTGAGAATCTGGCTGCCGCAACAGCAGCACTGGCGAGCGAGGGGCTCTCGATGCGTTGCTATGCAGCCGATCTGATTGACG
Organism: Quisquiliibacterium sp.; assembly: GCA_030830765.1. Classification (GTDB taxonomy): domain Bacteria; phylum Pseudomonadota; class Gammaproteobacteria; order Burkholderiales; family Burkholderiaceae_E; genus Quisquiliibacterium. Next base: position 5,093 of record JAURMJ010000369.1, on the reverse strand, counting down.
GCGATGCAGCCGCAGCTGTCGTGGAGCAGATTGAAAAAGAGGTCGGTCCGATTGATATCCTGATCAATTCAGCCGGTGCTGCAAAACGCTTCGCGCCGGCGGAGCTCAATCCTGCGGCCTTCCAGCAGACGATGAATGCCAAGTATTTCAGCTATGTGCATGTGATCCAGCCGGTCGTGCACCGGATGGTGGCCCGCGGCAAGGGCAACGTTGTCAACATCATCGGACAAGGCGGCAAGCAGGCCGGTATTTTTCACATCGCCGGCGGTGCCGCTAATTCTGCACTGATGCTGTCCACGGTCGGCATGGCGCGCGCTTATGCGGCAGAGGGGGTACGGATCAACGCGATCAATCCGGGTCTGACTCAGACAGATCGGGTCGATGAGGGCCTGATCGCGGCGGCGCGGGCACAGGGAAAGAGCAAGGAGCACGTGTTAGCCGAAGAGGTTTCCAAAATCCCGATGGGTCGGATGGCTCAGCCCGACGAGGTCGCGCAGGTTGCGATTTTCCTGGCCTCTGATCGTGCCAGCTACGTCTCGGGCGCCATTGTGCCGATGGATGGGTGTTCAGCGGCAGTGATTTGAAGCCGTGATGCTTCTGCAGTACGGGCGCAAGGGGTATCGCCTGTAGTTTTGCGCAAATATACTCAGGGCATGAATCAGGCCGATCTCATGTCCCCGCGCGACGCTCGTCCCGATGCGCTCGCTGCTTTACAGAAGCTGCGGGAGATCATCCGTAGTGCCCATGAGCCTGTGCATTTCGGTGCAGAAGCCACTGGGATCAGTGCTTCTCAGGCCTGGGCGCTGGCGGAAATTGCGCGCACGCCTGGGCTGATCGTCTCCGAGCTTGGCAAGACGATGGCGATTCATCCATCGACCACCAGCAACATGCTCGACAAGATGCAAAAACGCGGACTGATCCGCCGCGAGCGCATCGATGCGGATCATCGCGTCGTTCACCTGTTCGTGACACCGGTCGGTGAGCGGCTTCTGACCCAGTTGCCAGGTCCCGTGACCGGCCTGCTTCCAGATGCACTGGCACAGCTTGATGATCGGCAGATCGATCAGGTGAATGCCGCCTTGTCGCTGATCCTGGAAAAAATGGATCGGCGTCAGTCTCAGAGGACCGCGTCCTCAGCCGAATACTGACGCGCTGGTCGGTTACACACGACCGCCATGCCGGTTGGCGCGCGCAGCCTGCATGAAAATCTCCAGCAGCGGTGTGCAGTCGAGCACTGGCGAGCGTCTGCTTGGATGAAACTCCGGATGCCATTGCACACCGATCACAAGGTTCGGACTGTCGGCCACGATGGCTTCAATGAGCCCATCCGGATGACTGTGAGCTGCGGCGATCAGCCCCTCGCCCAGGCGGTCGACGCACTGATGATGGATGCTGATGACCGGGACAGGGTCTGCGCTGTCAAAGACATTGGCGAGCGGCGTGTCTCGGGCGATGCAGACTTCGTGGACCAGTTCGTCGTAGAGCGAGCTGTCGACATGGCTGCCTGCGCCCGGAATCTGCTGGGCAATATCCTGAATCAGTGTTCCGCCGTAGGCGACATTGAGCAGTTGCATGCCCCGGCAGATGCCAAAGACCGGTTTGCCCTGTTCGATGAATGCTCGCAGCAAGGCCAGTTCATAACGGTCGCGGATCTCGTCGCCAGACCATTCGGGGCGTAGCGGTTGTTGCCCGTAGGTACGTGGGTCGACATCAGCGCCACCCTGCAGCAGCAGACCATCGAGTTGTTCGGCGTAATGCGTCGCAGTGACCATCGCGCGTCGGTTGGGCGTGTCCGACAACAGGGTTGGAATCATGAACGCCATCGCCCCATGCGACATGATCCAGTGGGCGGCCGACTGTTCCAGATACTGCAGTGGTTTTCCCCGGAAACCGAGTTCCGCTGGAGACTGATGAAGCAGGCGAGCCGACAGGCCGATTCTCAGCGGGGTTTCCGGACTCATCATCAAACTTTATGACAGGTGTCAGGCCGCTGCAGTCTTTTCAAGCGGCGCTTCACGAATCGGCAGGTGGACCAGCGCCGCCGCGACGGCCAGTACGGCATCCGCAATGAACATCCAGGTGAAACTGCCGGTATTCGCGACAGAGATGCCGCCAAGCCAGGCACCGAAAAAGCCGCCAACCTGGTGCGATAACAACGTCAAACCGAACAGCGTGGCCAGATAACGCACACCGAACAGTTTTCCGACCAACCCGGCCGTTGGCGGCACTGTGGACAACCAGGTCAGGCCCAGACCCGCGGCGAACAGGTAGACCGTTGCCGCGGTTTTAGGAGCCGCCAGATAGAGCAGCACCAGAATGGCGCGCGATAGATACATCCAGAACAGCAGGTATTTCATCCGATACCGGGATCCCAGCCAGCCCGAACCGAGGCTGCCCACAACATTGGCCAGACCGATGATCGCAATCGCAATTCCCGAGACTGTGGTGGGCAGATTGCACAGTGCGATTTCACCGGGCAGGTGCGTGATCAGAAAGGCAATATGAAAGCCACAGGTGAAAAATCCGGCATGAATCAGCAGGTAGCTGCGGTCACCGAATGCCTGACGCATCTGATTCCGCAGGCCACTGTCCGGCGCGGGCGCTGGCGCGCTGGCGCCAGCCTGACCTGCAACCGCCGATGCCCGGGGGGACCGCAGCTTGAGCGCGAGCGGAATCGACAGCAGGGAGATCACGGCCAGCGTCAGCATGGTGTTGATCCAGCCGGTCAGCGCGATCAGTCGCTCGGTCAAAGGCGCAAAGATGAACTGCCCCATCGAACCACCGGCGTTGATCACGCCTGCAGCGAATGAACGTTTTTCCGCGGGAAGGCGGCTGGCGCTCGCGCCGATCAGGATGGCGAAGCTGCCGGCCCCGGCGCCTGCTGCACTGAGCAGGCCCAATGTAAACACCAGACCGATCTCCGAGGACATCATCGGTGTGAGCGCGGTGCCGGCGGCGAGGACCAGCGTGCCGGTGATCAAGACCGGCACAAAGCCGAAGCGATCGGCAATGATGCCGAAGATCGGCTGCGAGGCTCCCCAGACAAACTGGCCGATCGCCAGCGCGAAACTGATGCCGACGATCCCGATGCCGGTTGAGGTGTTGATCGGGGAGACGAACAGGCCGCTGACCTGTCGAACGCCCATCGTTAACATCAGGATCAGGGTGGCAGGAAGCAGAAGGCCCCAGAGGGCAGACTGGCGTGCGGCGGCGCTGGTGGTCATGGTCAGGTCTCTTTGGCTTTACTCAACGGGCAGGAAGCCTTCGACCGACAGGTATCGTTCGCCGGTGTCGTAGTTGAATCCGAGGATCCGGGTTTTCGGGCCCAGCTTGTCGAGTGCCATTTGAATGGCCATCAGCGTGGCGCCCGAGGAGATCCCGACCAGTATACCCTCCTGAGTGGCGCTGCGACGGGCCATTTCGCGAGCGTCCTCGGCATCGACCTGGAGGACGCCGTCAAGCAGCGTGATATCCAGGTTTTTCGGGATGAAACCGGCACCGATTCCCTGGATCGGGTGCGGAGCTGGTGCGCCACCTGAAATCACTGGCGAGAGTTTCGGCTCGACCGCGAACACCTTCAGGTTTGGCCAGGCTTGCTTCAGAACCTGGGCGCAGCCGGTCAGGTGACCCCCCGTGCCAACCCCGGTGACCAGCGCATCCAGACCTTCCGGGAAGTCGGCCAGGATTTCCTGAGCGGTCGTCTTCACGTGGACATCGATATTGGCCGGATTTTCAAACTGCTGCGGCATCCAGGCGCCCGGGGTCTGTGCGACCAGTTCGGCAGCTCGAGCGACTGCGCCCGACATGCCTTTTTCACGCGGTGTCAGGACGAATTGCGCGCCATAAGCCAGCATCAGTCGGCGACGCTCGATGGACATGCTCTCGGGCATTACCAGGACAAGTTTGTAGCCCTTGACCGCGGCTGCCATCGCCAGGCCGACACCAGTATTGCCCGAGGTCGGTTCGATGATCGTCCCCCCGGGCTTGAGCTGGCCGTCGCGCTCGGCCGCTTCGATCATGGCCACGCCGATCCGGTCCTTGATGGAACCGCCTGGGTTGTTGCGCTCAGACTTGATCCAGACTTCAGCTGACGGGCCGAAAAGCCGGTTGATGCGAACGTGTGGCGTGTTGCCAATGGCCTGGAGGATATTGTCGACTTTCATTTTGGGTTTCCGAATTGCGAGTACGGATTAAACGAATCAAAGTTGAATTATGACCAATTGGAACAGTTCGGCAGGCATGTCCATCTCTTCGACTATGTTGCCAGGGCGCTGATTGTCTGCTTGAGCGGTCCTTGATTTCTCCTGTCGGAATGCTGCGACAGCACACTTGCGCCCCCTTTTCATGTGCTGTCGGCAGGCTGCGCTATCCTGCCTCGTCGATTCTTCGATTCTTCGATTCTTCGATTCTTCGATTCTTCGATTCAAGAAAAACAGTGCCCACCCTCTAACTTCCCAATATTGCGCTGATCCCAATGACAATGCCCCAACTGTTCACTCCGCTAGAGATCCGTGGTCTCACGCTCAAGAATCGCGTCGTTGTTGCGCCGATGCACCAATATTCCGCCGTGAATGGTTTTGCCAACGACTGGCATCTGATGAATGCGGGGCGCTATGCGGCCGGTGGGGCCGGGCTGGTGATCGTCGAATCGACCAAAGTGGATCGGGGCGGTTGTGGGACGGTTGGTGATCTGGGGCTCTGGGATGACGCTTTCATTCCTGGGTTGGCCCGGATCGTGGATTTTGTCCACGGTTGTGATGCCGCAATCGGGATTCAGCTCGGGCATTCCGGGCGCAAGGCACGTATTGGACGTCCTTGGGAAGGCGGTAAGCCGCTGCAAAGGGATGACTCTATCGAGGACTGGGATGCCTGGGAACTGGTTGCTCCGAGCGCCATCGCCTCTGATGATCGGTCGCCGGTCCCACGGGCTCTGACCCAGGAAGAAATCGCTGAACTGGTGAAGTCCTTCGGACTGGCCGCGGCGCGCGCCAACAAGGCTGGATTCGATGTGGTCGAGATCCATGGCGCGCACGGTTTCCTGATCCATGAATTTCTGTCGCCAGTCGCCAATCAGCGTGATGACGAATATGGCG
>JAURMJ010000368.1 GCA_030830765.1 Quisquiliibacterium sp. | reverse complement strand
GTCAAACAGAGCGGGATCGGGCGTGAATTCGCGCTTGAGGGCATGCTGGACAGCTTCACACAGGTCAAGGCGGTGACAGTCAATCTGGCTGTCTGAGGCGAGGCACTGGCCAACCGGGGGCCTTGACGGGCATCCCGGTTGATCCAGGAGGTGATCAGCCTCGCTACGAGCTCTGGGAACACGTCATCTATGTGATGCAGCAAGCGATGCGGCCAACGGCTTGTTGGCGGGTCGACGCGGGACGCACGCCCAGGGACGCAGAATCAGGCAGCGTTCCGCCAAGAGTGCAAGGCCTCGTAGCCGAACAGCGCCTTGGCCTTGTCGCTCGATTGCAGTGCCTCGAAGTCGCCGACCGGACGCGACAGCAGCAGGTCGGGAAAACATTGCTCGATCAGTTCTGCGTTTGTCTTGCGCATGACCGTGTCGGCTGCCGCAATGATGCAGTGATCGACGCCCTTGAAACCTGATTCCAGTGCAAGCCGGCAGGCCCGCCCGACATCGCGGCTGTCGATATAGCTCCACAGATTCCATTTGCGCCGGTCCGGGTCATCTTGCCAGGTCTCGAACATTGAATATTCGTGGGGTTCGATGATGTTCGAGATCCTGAGCCCGAGGAATGACGTTCCCGGATTCCAGCGATGCATCTGCCGGGCCATCTCCTCGCTCAACCCCTTGGCGAGCGCGTAGCCACTTTCCGGCAGCGACGGGTGGTCCTCGGTGATCGGCGCAAACGCAGGCTGCTCACGCGTGAACGGCAGGCCGAACAGGGTTTCGCTCGATGCCCAGATCACGGTCTTGATGCCGAATGTCGCGGCCGCGCTGAACACGTTGTAGGTGGTCATCAGGTTGTTCTGGAAGGTTGTTGCGTCGGGCGCCAGGCCTGGCGCAGGGATCCCTGCCAGGTGAATCACTGCATCGGGGATCTCGAACGGCCGACGTCGCTCAACGGTCCCGACTGCGCGCCGCATCACATCCATCGACTGGCCCAGATCATTCAGATCGGCCTTCAGGAAGTGGCACAGCGACTCGGCGGGCGGGTTCAGATCGACGTTCAGGACCTGATAGCCATGTTCGATCAGTTCTCGGATTGCCGCTCTGCCAGCCTTGCCGCTGCCCCCGGTGACCACCACTCCCGTCATGCTGTTTTCTCCTGGTTGTTGTCAGTCAATCTGATCCGTTTTGCGCGGTCCACCTGTCCAGCGTTTGACCGCGTCCGTGTTGATGTCAAAGAGCTCCAGCATGCGCCCGACGCTGTGATCGATCAGATCATCAATCGATTGCGGCTTGGTGTAGAAGGCGGGCACAATCGGTGCAATGATCGCGCCGATTTCACTGGCCTGGGTCATGTTGCGCAGATGACCGGTATGCAGCGGCGTTTCGCGAAGTCCGAGGACAAGGCGGCGGCGTTCCTTGAGCACAACATCGGCTGCCCGTGACAACAGGCTGCCGGTGATGCCGGTGGAGATCTCGCTCATCGTCTTCATCGAGCAGGGCAGGATCAGCATGCCCATTGTCGGAAATGAGCCCGAGGCAATCGAGGCCCCGATATTGCCGATCGAGTGCACAACCGAGGCAAGCGCCTGCACGTCGCGCACTTTCAGGTCGGTCTCGTAGGCCAGCGTCAGCTCGGCGGCCTTGGACATGACCAGATGCGTTTCGACGTCTGCCGCGCGTAGCAGTTGCAGCGCCCTGACTCCGTAGATGACGCCCGATGCACCACTGATGCCAACGATCAGTCTTCGCGGATTGGCGGGGGCGGCGGGCTGCATCAGGAGGCTCCAGGTGAGTTCAAGGGCTGGGGCTGGCCAGTACGTCGGCCAGCCCGGCAAGCAGGATCTGTCGGAGACTGCTCGGGAATTCGCACCCTAGCATTGTTTGGTAGACGTCGAGGTTTGTTTCGGCTGCCTTCATGGGGGCATTCGAAGCGGATGCGTTGATCGCCGGGACAGCGCCAGGTGCTGCTTCAAGCGCTTGTACGAGTCGGGCCAGTTCGAATTGCTGCAGTTTTTCGGCCTGCAGTTCAAGGGCCTTGATCTGGTCTCGCAGCCGATCGATCCCCGTCTGATCGGCCAGCGGTTTTTCGTCGCGCAGCGCGCTGCGAATTGCACGAAGTGGACGGACCGCTGCGCAGCGCCAGCGCGCAACCCCCTGATCCAGCGTCTGCAACTGATCAATGGAGACCATGCGTCCGATCGAACCCAGCCACAGCGCACAGAGCAGCAGATTGACATCGGCATCGCAGTCATTCTGAAGTGCGAGGCAGGCCGTTGCGATGCCTGGCTGAGCATAGAAGCGCAGCGAAAAATGCCAGAGCGGCGGGTCGGATGGATGGGCATGCGGAATTTGCATGACAAGCTCACGCGGCCGTCTGGACGCTGAGTCCGGCCCGCTGCAAGGCCTCGATCGCTCGGGCCGGCCCCTGGGCATGGTTACTGGTCGATGCGGCGATGACGCCACGAGAGCGCTCATCGTCAATGAGGCAAACCAGGCGATTCAGCACCCCGCGTTCCCTGAATGGTGCAGTGAACTGCAGATTCTCGAATTTCAGAACCAACTGGCAGTCGGTGATCAGCGACCGCGTGCGCGAATTCAGAAAGGGGGTGTCGACCAGATGCTCACGACTCTGGGTGCGTGCAGCGCGAACATCCTCGGTTGCTGGAGGGGTTTGCCATTCAGTGGGGATCATCCGAGCATTATCGCCGGTCATCTGCAGGCGGGTCACTGGTGCTCGGGTAGACTTTCGCCAGTCCAACGGGAGTGCATGAACAATGACCAGTAACGCATCCGAATTCGACCGCGCCCGCAAAGTGCTCGTCGGTGGTGTTAACTCTGCAGTACGGGCGTTCCGGGCCGTTGGCGGAACACCGCGTTTCATCGATCGCGCCGAGGGTGCGTATATGTGGGATGTCGAGGGCAAGCGCTACATCGATTATCTTGGCTCCTGGGGGCCGATGATCGTGGGCCAGTCGCATCCGCATGTGGTCAAGGCGGTCCAGCAGGCCGCTGAACGCGGCTTGTCCTATGGCGCCCCGAACGTCATGGAATCCGAACTTGCCGAGCGGATTTGCGCGCTGTTCCCGCAGGTCGAGCGCGTGCGCTTCACCAGTTCGGGTACCGAGGCTTCGATGTCGGCCATCCGGCTTGCACGCGGCTACACCGGTCGCGACAAGCTGATCAAGTTCGAGGGCTGCTATCACGGGACGGCCGACAGCTTGCTGGTCAAGGCCGGCTCCGGTGCGCTGGCATTCGGCACGCCGAGCTCGGCCGGTGTGCCCGAAGACACCGCCCGGCATACGCTGGTGGCTCAGTACAACGACCTGGCCAGTGTCGAGGCTTTCTTCAAGCAGTACCCTGACCAGATTTCCTGCGTCATGGTCGAGCCATATGCCGGCAATATGAATCTGATCAAGCCGGCCGCAGGGTTTCATGAAGGTCTGCGCAAGCTGTGTACAGAGCATGGCGCACTGCTGATTTTCGACGAGGTGATGACCGGTTTTCGCGTGGCGCTGGGCGGAGCACAGGAACTGATCGGCGTAACGCCCGATCTGTCGGCCTTCGGCAAGGTGATCGGTGGTGGGATGCCGGTCGGCGCCATCGGTGGTCCGGCCAAGGTGATGGAAATGATGGCTCCGCTGGGGACTGTGTATCAGGCCGGCACGCTGTCGGGGAATCCGATTGCCATGGCAGCAGGTCTGGCAACGCTGGATCTGATTGAAAAACCCGGCTTCTTTGCCGCACTCGGTCGCAACTGCCAGCGGCTGGTTGATGGACTGAATGAGGCGGCCCGCGCGGCCGGTGTCACGTTCTGCGCGCAGTCCGAAGGCGGGATGGCCGGTATGTACATGATGGCCACCGTGCCGCAGAGCTTCGCGCAGGTCCAGACCCAGGATGTCGAGCGTTTCAAGCGGTTCTATCACCTGATGATGGATGCAGGTGTCTATTTGCCGCCCTCGCCGGTGGAAGCCTTCTTCTTCTCGTCTGCGCATTCGGATGCTGACATCGACTTCACAATCAATGCGGCGCGTGAGGCCTTTGCGGCGATTGCCTGAGGCATGGTCTGTGGGAGCCCGATCAGCCGGTTGCGGATTTCACCGAATTTTTGCCAGGATTGAGCTTCAGGCGTAAGTCGATCTGAGTCGGTTGCATTGGGCTGAGTGCCAGGCTGGACAGAGACCTGGGACCGTGGTGCAGCCGTCGGAGAGGTGATCATTGAAGGCTGCAATGCAAAGCGGTAGTCTCTCGCGGATGGATCGCCTGTTCGTCTTCTTTTCGGCAATTGCCGGATTGACCACTGTCGCTGCCGGCGCCTTCGGCGCTCATGTCCTTAAGGGCCGGCTTTCTTCGGAACTGTTCGCGGTATTTCAAACCGCGGTGCTCGACCAGATGTTCCACGCGTTAGCGCTGCTGGCCTGTGCCTGGGTCGTCACGCGCTGGCCGGGCAGGGCAGCGACCGCAGCCGGTTGGCTGTTCATGGTCGGCATGGTCGTCTTCAGTGGCAGCCTGTACCTGATCGT
>JAURMJ010000367.1 GCA_030830765.1 Quisquiliibacterium sp. | reverse complement strand
GCGCTTGGTCACTGCAATGCCGAAGCCAGCTGGATTCTTTGATCCTGCAAATCCGGCTGGTCTTCAGCCGCGCATCGAAGATGATGATGAAGAGGATGCAAACCAAGACAGTGCGGACGATGGTGAAGAGGTGGAACCCCGCTTCAGTAGTCGTTCTTCGCCACTGGATTTTGCAAACACCGATATCGCGTTTTCCGGTAATATGATGGTCGCGGGCAATTATCACGGCTTCAACGCTTATGAATTGGGCGAAGATGGCGTTCCAACGCTGGTCAGTTCGATTGTGTGCCCGGGCGGACAAGGTGACGTTTCCATCGTCGGCGACATTCTCGTGATGAGTGTCCAGGACAGCCGCGCACGGCTCGATTGCGGGCTCGAAGGGGTTCAGGGCGATGTCAATGAAGAACGCTTCCGTGGTGTTCGCGTTTTCGACATTTCCGATATTCGCAATCCTGTGCAAGTCGGGCAGGTGCAGACCTGCCGTGGCTCGCACACGCACTCGATTGTCGATGCCAATGATGAACGCATAGTGCTCTATAACTCGGGCACCTCTTATGTTCGCGACGATGAAGAGCTGGAGGGTTGCTTCAACAGTGCTGGCGATGAAACTGCGCTGTTCAGCATTGACGTGATCGAGATCCCGCTCGCTGATCCGTCTGCTGCTCGCATCACGTCAAGCCCTCGCGTATTCGCAAAGGGTGGTAATATTGCGGGCCTGTGGCGTGGCGGTGACCATGGCGATGGAACGCAGGAAACCAGTGATACGAACCAGTGCCATGACATCACTGTTTTCCCGTCGTTGAACCTCGCGGCTGGTGCGTGTTCAGGCAATGGGATCATCATGGAAATCTCCGATCCATACAATCCGCAGCGTATCGACGATGTCACTGACACTGGCTTCGCCTATTGGCACTCGGCCACATTCAACAATGATGGTACCAAGGTGCTGTTCACGGATGAATGGGGTGGCGGTGGCCGCCCGCGCTGCGAGGCTGGTGACCCGATGAACTGGGGCGCCAACGCAATCTATGAAGTGGTAAATGGCAAGCTGGAGTTCCGCAGCAATTACAAGCTGCCTGCACCACAAAGCAGCAAGGAAAACTGCGTCGCTCATAACGGCTCGATTATCCCGGTGCCTGGGCGCGATATCTTCGTTCAGGCTTGGTATCAGGGCGGCATTTCAGTGATTGATTTCACGGACGCAAAGAACCCGAAAGAGATCGCCTTTTTTGATCGTGGACCAATCGACAACGACCAGTTGATAACGGGGGGCTATTGGTCGGCCTATTGGTACAATGGCCGTATCTATGCGACCGAGATTACTCGCGGACTTGACGTCTTTGCGCTTGAGCCGAGTGAATTCCTGACGGCAGAGGAAATTGCTGCAGCCGAAGCCGCACAATATCCGGGTGATGTGTTCAATCCGCAAACGCAGACGCAGGTAACCTGGTCTGACGAGGTGCTCGAAATGGTCGAGGCTAGCCGTAAGGGCGGTTGATCTGTTTGTTCAATGACTGGTTTGAGAAGGGCCGGAGCTTTCCGGCCCTTTTTCTTGCCCGCTGACAGGTCAGGCTGCGTCGATTGCTGCTTCGATCTTATCGATCGGCAGACCAGTCAATGTCTTGCCGATTTCGCCGGCAAGCTTGCTGCGAAGCTCTGTATGATAATGCTGGCGCATTTCACCAAGAGTCTTTGGGTCAGCAATTACCAGCACCTCTTCAATCTGCCCGCCAATGGCTTTCTGATTGAGCCATTCGGCAGCCGCGGCACCGTGAGCCAGTTCATCAAGCTGCGTTCGCCCTAACATCTACCCCAGTTGATCCTGATGCCGCACACCCGCGCTGAAATTGGTCGCCTTCAAATCGGGCGTTTCGACCAACTCAAGCTTCGGTTCGAAAATCTGCCCTCGATTTATAAACAGCGTGAAGCTCTCACCGTCGTCCAGCGCAACATGTGCATTGTGAGACAGTTTCATGGAATCACTCCCTTTCCTGATCAGCCTGCGTTCGACTCGCTGATGCAATAGCGTAGCATAAGAATAGGGCCCGGAGCGACCCGGGCCCTTTTTAATTGGCCGATGCTTTCAGGACCTAGCCGTTCTTGATCGAAGCGATCCAGTTGTCGACGCGTTTCTCGAGGATTGAAAGCGGCATATCGCCGCCACCCAATACTGTATCGTGGTACCCGCGAATGTCGAAGTCCTCGCCCAGCTCCTGCTCTGCTTTCGCGCGCAGTTCCTGAATCCGGATCATGCCAATTTTGTAAGACGTCGCTTGACCCGGAAGCACGAAGTAACGCCGCACCTCGGATCGTGTCGCTTCCAATGGATTGGCTGAATTCGCCTGAGCGTAATCGATAGCCTGCTGTTCTGTCCAACCCTTGGCGTGAATGCCGGTGTCCAGAACGAGCCGGATGGCGCGCCAGATCTCGTTCTGTAGCCTGCCAAAGTCCTGATACGGGTCTTCGAAACCGCCCATCTCCTTGGCTAGCCATTCCGAATATAGTCCCCAGCCTTCAGAAAAGGCCGAAATATATTCGCCATTGGCTCGGAACCTTGGCGTGTCTTCCAATTCCTGCGCAATCGAGACTTGCATATGATGGCCCGGATTGCCTTCATGATAGGCGATTGTCTCGATTTCCGGAATCGGCATCGTCGTCATGTCGGACAGGTGCGCATAGTAGATTCCGGGCCGCGAACCATCGGGTGTGCCCTGCCGGTAATGCTGCGCGGCGCCATCCTGCTCGCGGAACGGCTCGACCCTTCGGACCTCCAGCGACGCCTTTGGCAAGCGGCCGAAGTATTCCGGCAGTCGTTTGGTCAGCTGTTCGATATAAAGAGAGGCGCGATCGACATACTTCTGCGCACCGGCATCATTGTTGGGAAAGAAGAACTGCGGATCGGAGCGGATAAAATCAAAAAACTCTTCCAGCGTTCCCTCGTACCCGACCTGCTCCTTTATTGCTTCCATCTCACCGCGAATTCGCGCTACTTCGGTCAGACCAAGTTCATGGATCTCGTCCGCCGTCATGTCAGTGGTTGTCATTTCGGCGAGCTGGAACTTGTAGTAATCCTCGCCATTGGGAAGAGCCGCGACCCCTTGCGCTTCGGCATCGGTGTTCGGACGATCCTCGCTCATCCAATCAATGATGCGCTGATATGCCGGCGCTGTTTGCTCGACCAGCGCGGTTCGGGCCTGCTCCCGCAGTTCGTCTGAGCGTTCCTGTGTGATTACACCGGATTCAACCAGCGATGTGAGGCGGTCCTGCGTCCCCTGCCAAAAGGCTGAAGGCTGTCCTTCAGTGAACGGTGCACCTGTGATCAGGTTCTTGGATTCCTCGATAACAAAATCATATGCAAAGCGAGGTGGACGGACTCCCTTTTCAGCATTTGTCTGCGCGCGCGCCAGCGTCTGGTCCATGGCTGTGCCTATGCCTGCCAGACGGGAGATGAAGGCTTCCATCTCCGCCTCGTTTTCGACGGTATGCTGGCTGAGAACAATGGATGGCAGACCGGTGTGCGCGCCGTCCATCTGTTCGAGGATGTATTGGTGGTCCATGAAATCCCGCGAGAGAGCTGCTCGCTCTGAGCGATATTTGAACATGTCGTAGGAAATCTTGGCCTCTTCGTTCAGCTCATCATAGTCAAAATTGGCCTCCATCTCGATGCGGGCCTTTTCCCACCACTCGATCTGCTCGAGCTGTCCTTCGGCGCTATAGTCGTCGATCTTGTCGTAGTTGGTCTTCAGGCCCAGCGCGGTCTGGCGCAGCGGGCTGAACGCGAGCTCTTCTTCCCACTTCTCCGCAAACCATGCGTCAAGGCATGCGGACTGTTCGCCATTGCATTCCACCGTTGCGACGGTCGACAGCATCGTGTCGCAACCTGAAAGTGCGACCGATGCCAAAAGAAGTGCTGCCAGTTTCGTCTTCAAGCTTTTTCCCCTCGAGAATTCCGACACGGTATTGCACACGCATCGGCGAAAAGGGAACCCGTGCATTCGACCAACGAAAAACCCCGCGGGACGAAAGTCCCACGGGGCTCTTCTTTTTCAGCTTTTGAAGCGTGTGGGTTGGCTTAGAAGCCGCCCATTCCGCCCATTCCGCCCATTCCGCCCATATCGGGCATGCCGCCGCCAGCCTTGTCTTCCGGAGCGTCAGTGATTGCCGCTTCGGTGGTGATCAACAGGCCAGCAACCGATGCCGCATCCTGCAGCGCTGTGCGGACAACCTTGGTAGGGTCAATCACGCCAGCTTCCACCAGGTTTTCATAGGTGTCTGTCGCTGCGTTAAAGCCCTGCTTTTCGTCATCTTCGCGCAGCAGATTGCCAGAGATCACTGCGCCATCATGGCCAGCATTCTGAGCGATCTGGCGAACCGGAGCGAGGATAGCCTTGCGCACAATGTCGATACCGCGGGTCTGATCATCATTCGCGCCCTTCAACCCAGCAAGAGCCTTGG
>JAURMJ010000366.1 GCA_030830765.1 Quisquiliibacterium sp. | reverse complement strand
CGGCAGCGCCAGCATGGCCAGCGCAAAAAAAACCCGGCCCCCTCGTCGGACAGGCTGGCGTCGGTTTTCCGGCAAAGGCAGGACCTGAATCCCGATACGACTGTCCGGGCCTTGCGATCTTTGCGCTTCGGCCTTGCGCAATGCATCCAGAATCAGAGACATTGCATCAGCGCCCGGCTTGACCGCGCTCAAGGCTCGGTTCTTCGACGCCAATGGCTCGGTTCAGCTGCATCAAGGTCATCGGCCCCGGGATGCCGTCGGATGGCAGACCGTTGGCAATCTGAAACGCATGAACCTGCTCCTTGAGCGTGACCGTATCGACTGCTCCGGATGCCGGGGCGGGCTGGCCCGCGACGTTTGCCAGGCTTTGTGCGAGCCATGTGTTCAGCGCAGCGCCGGCCGCTGGATCGGCGCGCTGACCGGTCGCTGCAGTCAAGCTTGCCCCACTGTCCGACAGGTCAGCAGGCGTGCGCCAGAAGGTCGCGTACTCGCCACGCCAGAAGTCGGCGAGCGCAAACAGGCTGATCCGGTGGCGCCTGCCGTCAATTCCGATCAGGGCATCGCGTTGCGACAATCCAAGCAGCAGCAAAGGCGCGCTGCGTCCAGCGGCGTCACGCAGCACCAGGATGGCCGGACGATCCAGCTGCCTGACCAGGGAGAGTGTTGCTCCGGTGCTTCTGAAGCATTTCAGTCGGATCGTCGCGGCTGCGAGACAAGGCTCGCCTGCCGGCAGGGACTGCTCCCAAAGGAGGGCTAGTGCCTGCCAGGTTGCCGCATCTGAATTGATCAATGAAGAAAAACCCATTGCCAGGTCGTAGTCTGGCGGCATGTCTGGCTGTTCGGAGGCCCGAGGTTCGGGCGGACTGCCTGAGGCGGTTGCTCGCTGCTCAAGACTGGGAGGTGACGATGGCTCCGCCTTGGCTGCGCTGGTGCTTGGCGGCTGCATCCGTTCGTCTGCGGGCGGCGCCAGGGGTGAAGGATTCGTCTGGACCTTGACCTGCTGCGGCATCGTCAAGAACCAGACGCCCGTCGCGATCGCGGCGCCAACAAGCGCCGTACCAAACAGTTGGGCAAGGCGCCGCAGCATCGATTGTCGACGGCGACCGGTTTCAATCGGATCCAGCACTTCACCCGCCGCCAGTTCGACCGCCTGTCGATTGATCGTTGTACTGCCGCGTGCAAAAGCGCCAAGTAATGCCCGATCGCAGATCAGGTTGATCCTGCGGGGTACGCCGACCGACAACTGGTGGATGCGTCGCAAAGCACCCTGGTCGAATGGCAGCATGCTTTTGAGACCAGCCACCGTCATCCGGTGCCTGACGTATTGCGCAGTTTCCTCGGCGCTCAATGCGTCCAGGTGATAACGCGCAATCACGCGCTGAGAAAGCTGCTGCATCTGCGCAGCTGCCAGCACCTCGCGCAGTTCCGGCTGGCCGATCAGCACGATCTGCAGCAGCTTACGTTCGTTGGTCTCCAGGTTGGTCAAGAGTCTCAATTGTTCGAGCACATCGGCTGACAGGCTCTGGGCCTCGTCAATGATCAGTACGTTGTGAATTCCTTGAGCGTGCGAGGCGAGCAGGTAGGCATTGAGCGCGTCGACCAGCTCCTTCAAGCTGGCCGTGCGCCCCTGGGTCTGTACCGGCTGTGCACCAAATTCTCCGCAAATCGAGGCAAGCAGCTCTTCAACGGTCAGTTTCGGGTTGAAGATATAGGCAACCTTGCAGCCCGTCGGGATCTGCTCAAGAAAGCTTCGGCAGATCGTTGTCTTGCCCGCACCGATCTCCCCGGTCAGCAGCACGAAGCCGCCGCCGGCACTGACCCCGTAGAGCAGATGAGCCAGCGCCTCGCGGTGGCGTTCGCTCATGAACAGATAGCGCGGATCGGGCGCGATCGAAAAAGGGGACACTTCCAGGCCGAAATGCTGCGCGTACATGCGCGTAAGGATACCGCGCGGGATATGATGCGCGGCCATGTCTGCTCCAGCGTTCAAGGATCTGCTGAGCTACCGCGACTTCATGCGTCTGTGGTCGGCACGACTCGCCGGTACGGCGGGCAGTCAGATGTTGATGGTGGCGCTGGCTTGGCAGATGTACGACCTGACCTCCAGTGCCCTGGATCTTGGTTTGGTCGGGCTGTACCAGTTCGCTCCGGCGCTGGCGCTGGCGCTGCCGGCCGGGCATCTGGCCGACCGGATCAGCCGGATGCGCATCATCTGCGCAAGTCTTGCCGTGCAGGCGGTCGCGGCTGCGCTGTTGCTTGGGGCCACGGTGTCGGGCACCGCCAGCGCGGGACTGCTGCTGGGTATCTCGGCGCTGCTGGGGGCCGCACGGGCCTTT
This sequence comes from Quisquiliibacterium sp., assembly GCA_030830765.1. Taxonomy (GTDB): domain Bacteria; phylum Pseudomonadota; class Gammaproteobacteria; order Burkholderiales; family Burkholderiaceae_E; genus Quisquiliibacterium. The sequence goes on along the minus strand of JAURMJ010000366.1, from coordinate 2,145 downwards.
CAGATGCCGGCTCAGCAGGCCCTGCTACCGTTACTGGTCCCCGCGCAAATGCTGCCTCGGGCGATGGCCTTCGGATCGGCAGGGATGCAATCTGCGGTAATCGGCGGCCCTGCGCTCGGCGGCGCGTTGTACGTCTGGGGCCCGGCTGCCGTGCAGACGCTGTGCGTGCTGTTGTTCGTGCTGGCCAGTCTGTTGGCCCTGACGCTCCGGTTTCGTCAGCCGATCGCGCCGCGTGAGACGGTAAGCCTTGCAACGCTGTTGGCCGGAATCCGCTTCATCGGGTCACGTCGCGCGTTGCTCGGCGCCATTTCGCTGGATCTTTTCGCTGTGTTGCTGGGTGGCGCGACTGCGCTGTTGCCGATGTTCGCCCGGGACATCCTGCATGTCGGACCACAGGGACTGGGCGTGCTGCGCGCCGCACCGGCAATCGGTGCCCTGGCCATGTCGGTGCTGCTGTCGCGCTGGCCGATTGAACGACGAGTCGGCATCAAGCTGTTCGTTGCGATCGGGGTTTATGGTCTGGCGACCGTGCTGTTCGGGCTGTCGACCAATTTTCTTCTGTCGGTGTTTGCGCTGGCAATGTGTGGCGCTGCCGACATGGTCAATGTCGTCATCCGCCAGTCGCTGGTGCTGCTCGAAACTCCGGACTCAATGCGTGGGCGGGTCAGCGCTGTGACCTCGATCTTCATCGGGGCCAGCAACCAGTTGGGTGAATTCGAATCAGGCCTGACCGCGCACTGGTGGGGCCCTGTCGCCTCAGTCCTGGTGGGTGGTCTGGGGACGCTGGCTGTTGCCATTTCATGGAGCAGACTCTTTCCTGAACTGACCCGGCGGGATCGCTTGGGAACAGGGTGAGAATGCGGCGCCGCTCGAACGGCTGCGCAGGATCAAGTCAGATTTCGGCATCTCGCGCTTTCGCTGTGATCCGCTGATCCCGAGACTGTTGCATAAATCCGGTGATGCTCGGCGATCTGAACTGGTTCCTGAACCGGACTGATGGCCCCTTGTCGTTAGCCCACTCCACTAAGGCCTTTTGTTTTTTTAATAAAGCTATACATTTTATGCATACCTAGTATATTGATGAGGACGATCAAACTAAATAATCAAAAAAATCATCTTAATTTCTGAATGATCTTGGGTTCAGGATGAGCATCGAGCGGCAACCCAGCTCGGTGGGCGTGCGCCCTGTCTGTCGCCGCTCAACCCACCCGCGGGATCACGGTTTTGCAAAGCCGCCATCTGCGCATTGGCAATCAGGCTGCGTTATCCGGAGGATTCTTTGCGCCCAGTCGTTCATGCTGCCACCCAGCGTCTGATGGAGTCACTGCCGACCGCCATGGCTGTTGTAGAGCTTGATGGGCGGTTTCTTTTTGCCAATGAGGCGATGCGGCGTCTGCTCACGGGGGCAAGCTCGCAGGGGCAATCCCTCGCTGAAAACTCGTCCCCGAGGGAACTGAGAAGCCTGCAGGAACTGGCGGCAGCTTCACTGGAGAAGACCGATCTGTCGCCACTGCTTGGCAGACTTGATCGCGTTGGCCGTGAAGAAACAATCGAATTCCGTCTTGCCGGTGACAACGCATCCTCGCCGCGCCGGATCCATGCCCAAATCTGTCGCGCGTCGATCGATGCTGCGCAGGATGTTCTGCTCTTTTGCGCTCACGAGACCACTGACGCGAGCAAGCTTGAAAGTGCGAGCACGCCGGAGGGCGTTCTAGAGCCTTTGTTGCGCGAGGCGCCGATCGCCTTCGCCCTCTTTGACCGCCAAATGCGCTGCCTGAGCGCCAGTGCGCGCTGGATTGCCGATCATAAACTTCAGGGGCAACCGATTGTCGGGCGTTCGCTTGTCGAACTGCTGCCCGAGATCAGCGAGGCGTGGCGACAGGTTCATCAGCGCGCATTGCAGGGTCATGCGGCGCGGCGTGACCGCGAGCTTCTCACGTACAACGATGGCCAATCCGAATGGATCAGCTGGAACGTAAGTCCGTGGCATGAGTCTTCCGGCGAGATCGGTGGCGTGATGATCTACTCCGAGACTTTGACCGAACAGATCCGTCTGGAAGAGAGGCTGCAACGCACCCAGCAATTGAGTTTGCTTGGAGGGCTTGTTGCGGGGGTGGCGCATGAATTCAACAACATTCTGGCGAT
>JAURMJ010000365.1 GCA_030830765.1 Quisquiliibacterium sp. | reverse complement strand
GTGCCAGCCTTGCTCGCTGGTGCCCGGGTGCTGATCTCAACCGGGACTCGGAATCTGCAGGACCAACTGTTCGACCGTGATCTGCCGCAGATGCTGCGTGTGCTTGGCGTGAATGCTGAGATTGCGTTGCTTAAGGGGCGTTCGAATTATGTCTGCCGTTACCACCTGAAGCGCAACCTCGCTGAGGGGCGATTTGGCAGTCGTCAGGACATCGCAGATCTTCGGCGGATTGAGCGTTTCGCCGTGGTCAGCAGTTCGGGCGACCGCGCTTCCTTGCCCGGAGTACCCGAGGAGGCAACCGCCTGGAATCACGCGGTCTCGACCCGGGAGAACTGCCTTGGCCAGGATTGTCCTGACTATGAGCGCTGTTTTGTCATGAAAGCGCGTCAGGCCGCTCAAAGAGCCGATGTGATTGTCGTGAATCATCACCTGTTCTGCGCCGACCTGGCCTTGCGCGAGGAAGGCGTTGCGGATCTGCTGCCGACTACCGAGGCGATTGTTTTTGATGAGGCTCATCAGCTGCCGGAGGTGGCAACGCAGTTCTTCGGAAGCTCAGTGTCCACGCGACGCCTGCTCGATTTTTCTCGCGATCTGTTGAGAAGCGGTCTGGCAGAGGCGCGAGATGCCTGCGACTGGACTTTGCAATCGCAGTCGATCGAGCAATCCGTCAGAGAGTTGCGCCTGGCCGCGGGTGCCGCTGGAAGACTGGACGCACGTGCGGCCGCTAATCGCGAAGGTCTGTTAGCGGCAATTGAATCCTGCGCGAACCAACTGGGCGAGCTCGCTCAGATACTTGCTGCGAATGCCGATCGAGGGCGGGAATTGCAGCGATGTGCGATCAGAGGGCTTGAACTGCGTCGACTGCTGGAACGGTGGGTGAGAGCCGCCAAGGGCGAGGATTCCGGCACTGCGTCGCTGTCTCAAACTGATGACCCGCACGAATCACAGTCGCTTGAGGCGGATAGTGAGCAGGATGCGTCGCCGTCGGTGATCTGGGCTGAGATCTTTGGCAGCGGGTTGACCTTGCATTCGACGCCACTGTCCGTGGCGCCGACCTTCAAGCGCCATCTAGAGGGAAGGCCAAGGGCCTGGGTGTTCCTGTCAGCAACCCTGGCGGTCAACGGCGGGTTCGATCATTTCCGCAATGCAATTGGCGTCGATCAGGGGCCGAGTCTGGTCTGGGAAAGCCCGTTCGATTATCAATCACAGGCTTTGCTCTATGTTCCTGAAAAAATTGGCCCGCCCAGTGGGCCGGACTTTCCGGAGCGGGTCTTTCAGTCGGTCTGGCCGCTGATCCAAGGGAATGGCGGCCGCGCCTTCATTTTGTGTACGACCTTAAGGATGGTCGACCAACTCGCAAGCCGTTTCCGGACCGCGATCGAGCAGAACGCACCGCAGATTGGTTTGCTGGTGCAGGGGGAGGCATCCCGCGCTCAGCTTCTGGACCAGTTTCGCAGGCACCCGGCGCCGGTGCTGATTGGCAGTTCGAGCTTCTGGGAAGGGGTTGATGTTCCTGGTGCTCAGCTGTCACTGGTTGTGATTGACAAGCTGCCGTTCGCGCCGCCAGACGAGCCTATTCTCGGTGCTCGGATCGAAGCTGCCCGAAAGGCGGGCCAGGATCCCTTCCGATCGATGCAGTTGCCAGGCGCTGCAATGGCCTTGAAACAGGGGGCTGGCCGCCTGATCCGCTCCGAGCGAGATCGAGGACTGCTGGTTGTCTGCGACGCCAGGTTGGCTGAAAAAGCCTATGGACGTACCTTGCTGCGCAGCCTTCCGCCATTTCGGCGAACGCGCTCAGCTCAGGAGGCACTTGATTTCATTGATGCCCAGAGAAATGAAGACCGGGCTTTGCCGACGTTGCAAGCTCTGGAAAATCCCAAGCGTGCTGCCGTCAGTCCTGTAGTGACAGGGTCCGAGGATCTCTGAAGCAGCAATGAGTTCGGTAATCAGCAGGCTTATCGACTATGTCGAGATAGGCGTTAGCGCCAGACCTGCCACCATCGCTTGTCTTCCTGGGGAAGACCGCGAACCAGCAGTTCGCTTTTCGGGAAATTCTTTTTCAGAACTCTTTCAGCATCGGAACGGGTTGTTCAAGACCGAGCTTCTCGTAGGATCGCATCAGGATGTAGAGCGCCTGCTCCGATGCGGGAGCCTGCGGATACTTGTTGATCGCAATTTGAGCTCGGTTTGCTGATGCAACATAGGCGGCTCGCGAGAAGTAGTAGCGAGCAATATGCACTTCGCCGGATGCCATCGCATTCACCAGATACTTCATCCGTGCTTCGGAGTCATCGGCGTAACGGCTCTCTGGAAAGCGGGAGACAACGACTTTGAACGCATCGAACGACTCTCGGGCCGCGTCCAGGTCTCGCTCGGCCAGATCCTGTCCTCCGATGCTCGCCAGCCACCCCTGCTGCTCATTGAAATTGATCAGCCCCTTCAGGTAGTAGGCGTAGTCCAGTGCTTCATGGTTCGGGTAAAGCTTCAGAAACCGATCGATTGCCGCAAGTGCAAGCACACGGTCCCCACTCTTGTAGTGTGCATACGCCATGTCGATCTGAGCCTGCTGAGCCCAGCGGCCGAACGGGTAGCGTGACTCCAG
>JAURMJ010000364.1 GCA_030830765.1 Quisquiliibacterium sp. | reverse complement strand
GCCGCCTGCTGTTCGTCATCTGGTCCCAGGTGACGCGCGTGGAATTCATCATTGACAAACAGCGATCGTAGCGACCCTGTGGTCGCTTTGTTGGTACTCATGATGTTGTCCTCAGGCTGAACCAGGGCCGGCCGAATAATCGGCCGAGGACATCATTTTTTCCAGGGCTGACCCGTCGGCAACGCGGATCTTGAACAGCCAGCCGGCTTCGTACGGGGATTCATTGACACTCTGCGGGGCATCGACCAGCGTGTCATTGGTTTCGATGACTTCGCCATCGACTGGCGCATAGACATCTGAGGCGGCCTTGGTCGATTCAACGACGACGCAGGCCTCGCCTGCGCTCACCTGACGCCCGGTCTCCGGTAACTCGACATAGACGAGTTCACCCAGCGCGTCCTGCGCATGGAAGGTGATGCCAACGGTGGCGGTGCCATCACCGTTGTCACGAATCCATTCGTGACTCTCGGTGTATTTGCGATCGGACGGGTTTTCCATTTTGGGCTCCAGGGGCGACGCAGGTCGCGAAGTGATTCGGAGCCCCCTCTGTCCTTTTGCCTGAGACATTCAGTTCGGGCAGGCCTTTTCGACCCGGCGAACCTGTTTCCTTCGGCGAGGCTGTCGCTGCGAACCGGCATGAGTCGGCCACGAAGGGCTGCATCAGTACCGGCACCCATGGTGCCTTCTCTCCAGAGAGTCGAAACGCGGCAGTCCTTTTGCCTGAGAGTTTTCGGGGCGATACACCTTCGGCGCCCCCCACGTGGAAACAGCGGGGAGTCTCTCCCGACGCGTTCATTCGACTGTCTGCTACTGTGCCGGGGTGCCGCATCGATGTCAACTCATAGCGGATTCCCCCCGAATTGATGGAGAACAGCCTTGGAAAAGCATCTTCTTGAAGATTTTCGCGATGGCGTACTGACCCTGACGATGAACCGTCCCGAGGCTCGTAATGCGCTGAGCCTGGACATGTCGTCGCAGATGCTGGATGCCCTGCGCAAAGCCAGTATCGATCCAGCGGTCAGGGCGGTGGTCCTGACTGGGGCTGGTGGAGCCTTCTGCGCCGGTGGTGATGTCAAGGCGATGGCCGGAGGTCGCGACAAAACTCAAAGTTTTGAGGAGCGAGCCGCGCGTCTGCGGGACCGGGCGGAGGCCTCGCGTCTGCTGCATGAGATGCGCAAGCCGACGATCGCTGTCATCCCGGGTCCGGCCGCTGGCGCGGGCCTGGCGCTGGCCATGTCCTGCGACTTCCGGGTCGCTATCGACAGCGCGAAACTGACCGTCGCTTTCGCCAAGGTCGGGTTGTCCGGCGACTATGGCGCAACCTATTTTCTGACCCAGATAGTCGGGGCTTCGCGCGCCCGCGAATTGATGATGCTCTCGCCGCTGCTCACCGCGCCACAGGCATTGGGCATCGGTCTTGTGCACCGCGTCTATGCGGCAGACTCCTTCGAGCGCGAGTCACAGGAATTCGTGGCGACGCTGGCCAATGGTCCGTCGGTTGCGCTGGGCAATATCAAGCACAACATCAATACCGCGGCGTACTCTGATCTGCGCACATCCATCGACCTTGAGGCCACCAACCAGGTGCGCTGCATGATGACCGCAGACCATCTCGAGGCCGCGAAGGCCTTTGCCGAAAAGCGCAAGCCGAACTTCATCGGCGGTTGAGTTCAGGCTTTTACTCACCTAAGGCGCGACCGATGCCGCAGATCCTCGCAATCACGCTGGACCTTGATGACACGCTGTGGCCAATGCGCCCTGTGCTGATCAACGCCGAGCGTGCATTGAGTGAATGGCTGCGGCTTTACGCGCCCCGTACAGCAGATCTTCTGAGTACTGATGCACGGGCTAAGGTGCGGGCTCGCGTCATCGCAGACAATCCGGCGCGTGCCCATGATGTCAGTTTCCTGCGACGTGAGTCGCTGCGCATTGCCTTGCAGATGGCAGGTGAGGATCCTGCTCACGCGGAACCCGCCTTTCAGGTGTTTTTTGATGCACGGCAGCGCGTGACTCCATTTGCAGATGTGCTGCCTGTGCTGACGCGCTGGGCTGCGCGTTATCGGCTGGTTGCGATCAGCAACGGCAATGCTGACCTGGCGCGGATCGGGCTGGCTGCGCATTTCAGCGAGCGGCTGGCGGCGCATGACTTTGAATTTGCCAAACCGGATCCGCGCATTTTTCATGAGGCCTGTCGACGAATCGGTGTTGCGCCGCAGCAGGTGCTGCATGTCGGTGATGATCTGCAGCTGGATGTGTTCGCCGCTCGCAACGCCGGGCTGCAGGCCGCCTGGATCCGGCGCCCGCAGCTTGTTGAGTCGGCTGTTCGCCAGACGCAATCGGGTGCGGCCGTCGAGAAGTCAGACCTGGCTCAGCCCGACAAGCAGGAACCGGAATTCGCCGATCTGGATGCGCTCGACGCCCATCTCCAGTCAGTGGGCGCTGACCCTTGACCGTTCATTCGATATTTCGCAACATGCTCCGAGATCAGGGATGAGATGACGCAAGTTGCGGCATCCTCCCGAGAGGATCGGCAGACCTGACGGGTCTGCCAAACCGTAGGAGTATGCGTCGCATGTCGATTTCCAAGACCGACAAGATGATCGCCGAGAAGGATGGTGCGATCGGCTGGATCACATTCAATAATCCAGCCCGCCGCAACGCGGTGTCGCTGGTGATGTGGGAAGCCTTGTACGACATCGTCACCGATTACGCGGCTGACGATGCGATCCGCGTCATTGTGGTCAAGGGTGCGGGCGACAAGGCTTTCGTCTCTGGCGCGGACATCTCCGAATTCGAGGAGCGGCGCTCCTCGCCCGAAACTACCCGTCTTTACGGCGAAACTTCAGGCAGGGCCAGTGAGGCGCTGCGCCAGGTGGGCAAGCCGACGATTGCGATGATTCGCGGCTACTGCATCGGCGGCGGGGTCTCGGTCGCGACGTCCTGCGATCTTCGCATCGCCTCCGACGGCGCGCGATTCGGCGTGCCGGCGGCGAAGCTG
>JAURMJ010000363.1 GCA_030830765.1 Quisquiliibacterium sp. | reverse complement strand
TTGGCTCACCTTATATTTCTGTACACCTTGCTATTTGTATACAACAAGTATTTTGAATGCCATTATCAACCAAAAATCTAACATTCCCTGCCAGCTATAGTAAAACTAGAAAAATCAGTAAAACTACTAACATGAAAAACGTCTCCATTTTCAGTAAAATTGGGAAAAATGCAGCTTCTCAAGATGCAGACCAACCACTTTGGCCTCTACACCACATGATTGGTGCGATGCAATCTCGTACATTTTGCAACTTGTCAATGTTAGATAAGCTTGGATCGTCAATGGTCTGGTTGATGTGACATGACTGCATGCAATGCGCGAGCCTTGTGTGCCTTGTAGGGCTGCAATCGCTACCTATGCGTCAGTTCAGTTGCATGGGTGCCACCATACTAGTACATCTAGCTGGCAATCACACCATTGAGATCATTGCAGTGCCATAATGATTGACAAGTCCACCTCATGTGGCCTCTTCAACTGGAGGCCACAGTGGGCCCAGAGGCTGGCCTCCAGGGGCGTCTACCTGGCCCTGTTCTCCATCGTGGGCATCATCCAGAGCATGGCCTTCTCCTACTTGACCACCGTGCTGTCAACCATCGAGAAGCGGTTCGGCCTCAAGTCCAAAGAGGCCACGTGGATCTACAGCGGCAACGAGATCAGCCAGATCTTCTTCATCTTCTTCCTCCCCTTTGTGGGCCGCGTGAAGAAGAGGCCGCTCTTCATGGGATTGTCCATCATGCTGTCGGCCCTGGGCCTCCTAATTATAGCCTTTCCGCATTTTACGGGCGAACAGGCTTACCTGACTAATATTGACAAAGAGGTAAGTGTCTACGTTGACTCTGGAAAGTAGGTACACAGCATAGCATATTTCATTTCCGGTTTTATCTTTGACATTCCATCGCGGCTTAGTTTTTTCACTTTTGAAGAGAGTACAAGCATTCAAAAGTGGCTTCATTCTCCGAATGTTCACTATGGTATAGTACTTGAAAAATATGGACCCATATAGGGACCAGCCAAGCATGTTAAATTTTTTTTCGTCAAATGACGCCAGGATAACCGTCATTAAGTCAACAGCCATTAATCGTAGAACGCTGATTAAAAATCGGTTTTAATCGCAGACATCCGAGGGGGAATCCGGACCAAAAGAGAACATCTGCGGGTCCGGAAAAATAAGGATCGAGGAGGGGGAGTGTGACGGGCAAAGCTTCAAGGATTGGGCCAGCTTGGGCGTGGTGTTCAGTGGCATCTTCTTGCTCGGCTTTGGCGTCTCGTTCTACTTCTCATTTGGCATTCCATTCATCGACGACAACACCAAGAGATCAAATTCGTGAGTTCAAATCCTACGCCATGACAAACCTGCTTAATTTCGCATGGACGCGCAGATTACGAGCTTTTTTTCCAATTTAATTCTAAGGACGTTCCAAGTTCATTGTCACCTCGCATGGAAACACTAAAAGTGTCGGTCGAGCATAATTCCCCATTTCACAGTAAAAAAATTCCATGCTAGGGTAAGAGGAAAACAAATTTCATGCCAAGCATAGAGGCAAAATTTTTGTTTTCACGCTCAGGAAAGAGGCCAAATACTCATCCTCTGTTCATGTCTTATTTGCAGCCCGTTTTCCCTGAGTTTGGTTTTTGCATCAAGAATCATTGGACCTACATTAGGATTTATGCTGGGATCGGCTTGTCTGGCCCTCTACGTCGATCCTGGCAAAGCTCCGCCTGGCATCACCGAGGATGATCAGCGTGCTGCGATGGTCAATCGCGCTATGGATGGCTTCGCGGAGATCGAGCAACGCACGACCATAATCGGTTGTACCGCGACCCCAGGCGAGAATCGCTTCCTCGACCGCACGCTCGGCGCCGAATCGTCGGAAGGATTCAGTCATCTCGCCAAGGCGACTGGAGAAGCCGAAGATCCGCATGTCAGGGAGGGCATCCGCCAAGTCGTGCAGAAAGGTGAGCAGAAACCTCGCGATCCTGCTGACAGAACCGGATAGATCACAGACCACAAAGACCGTCGCCTTTTCCACCTTTCGCTCGCGCCAGCGCAGCTTGAACAACGCACCGTCGTAGGCAATGTTCTCGCGCAGCGAGCGACGAATATCCAGCGCGCCGCGTTGTCGCTGCCGCTGACGGCGTCTGCGGCTCTTCAACAACTGCTCGGCAAGTTTATGCACAACCCGGGCTGCATCCTCATGATAGCCGGGGGGCAGTTGATCGAGGTTCGCTGCCAGCGCCGCCTCGACCAGGGCTCGCCTCCCGGAGGCATCAACGATCAGTGCATACTGATCATCAATGAACGCCTGCACCTGTTCGCGCAGGTATTGCCGCACGTAACGCAGTGCGCCGAGCAGTTGGTGCTCACCCGCAAGACCCTGCGACTGCAACGCCAGCTCCAGTCCCGGCATGCCAAGCATGGCAAGCAATCGCTCGACCAGGATCCGCTTGTCCCTGAGGGACGACATGCGCTCGATCTCGAGCGATTCAGCGGCGACCGTGAGCTGCCACGAGAGGAGGCTTCGATCGTCGGCCAGCGCAAGTTCGATCAGTGAGCGTGTCTCGGTATTGCTCGCGGCTTCCAGGCGCGCCAGAAGATCGGCTTGAACTACACCCTTGAGCATTGCCCCGCGGGGTGCCTCACGAAACGCCAACTGATCGAAGAAACGATCGAAACAGTCAACAAATCGCTCCTTGTCTTCCCGGGACTTGGCCAGCACGAGCGCCAAACCGTTGCGCAACAGATCACGATCAACAATGCCAAGCTTCTGCGCGACAGCAAAAGCGTCAAGCGTTTCCGCTGGCGAAACTTCCACATCCGCACGGCGAAGCGCACGTACAAATCTCGATAGGGTCACTTCCATCCCGAAATTCTATCGGTTCCCGCGCGCTGAAGGGACTCGACGGGCACCGGCGAGCACGGCAACCGGGCCGTTAGCGGGGTCGGCCCGGCTGGCCTTGCCAGCCGTCAGGGCACGCGGTTAGTGTTCCGGGCATCCAATCTACTCAGGATCAAGCAACGCGGTGATCTGGCAGCAACTTCTTGATGACATCGAGCGGCTGTGCCCGGGTTGGACGCGCGACCAGGTCGGGCCATTCCGTTATCTCGAGAGTGGCTACAGCAACAGGAACTATCGCTTTCGCCATGAGAACGATGAATACGTGATACGGGTGCCCGGCGCAGGCACCTCGTACACCGATCGCAGACGTGAAGCGTGCTTCTATCGCACCTTCGGCCCCCCGGTCACAGCCGAGGTGATCGCTTTTGATGAAGCCTCGGGAGTCATGATCAGTCGTTGGGTGGCTGGTACTCTGCTTGCTGACTATCGGCCGCAGCCATCGGAGCTCGTCGGATACCTCGCGAACCTTCATCAATCTCTCGCCCAAAGCGACCCGCCGGAGCTCGCCGGGCTCGACCGAACATACGATCCGATGCGTATCGCACGGGAGTTCCTCGCTCAAGGCACCGCCCATGCAGAGCGATGGATCATCGATCTCGCAGAGACGCTCGATTGGAAGCCCGCCAGCATCACACCATGCCACAATGACCTGAATCCATGGAACGTGATCAGCGCCCCAGGCGCAAGCTGGGTCACGCTGGACTGGGAGTGGGCTGGCAACAATGACCCGATTTTCGACCTCGCGGCCCTGCATCAGGGTCAGGGGCTGGATTTCAGCACGCTGCCATCGATGGCGAGCCAATTGCTCGGCGGCCCGGCAGATCCAGGACGCATCGCCAGCTGCATCACCGTATTCTGGCTCCGCGAGTATGGCTGGTCCTGCGCCGAACTTGCCACGGGAAATGACCGGCCAGAGATCCGGGCACAGGCGGCCATTGGCAAGACCAAACTTGAGACTATTCGCCATCTGGGGGCCAGGATCCTGCAGAAATCACCCTGATCTGAGGATCTGCCAGCGCTCGACTGCGGTCATCGCCAGATTGAGCCGGATATCCCCACGCCCCCGGATTTCCTGAAACGGGAACTCCCCTGCCCTGAGAATTTCCCGATAGCGCAGGGCGAGTTGCTCACGATTCCCGGGCGACTCGCGAAGCGGATCCGGCTCCCACGGCAGATCCGGCCAGGCGAGCAGATAGACGTGGTGATCGCTCTAGCAGCGCTTCGGCAATGGATTGATCCAGCGCCCCGAACTTTTCCTCCCACCAGACCTGGATGACTGTCAGATCGGTGTCCGCGACCACGACTGGAGCTCCTGTCGCAAGCGCATCATGTTCAGCGGCGACCTGGCGACGGGCGATCTCGCGAACGTCATCCCGGTCATAACCTTGCTCGAATCGTCCCGCGGCCCCGCGACGCTCTGTGAGATAGGCTCTGGCGACCTCGGCAACGAGCGGCACCTCAAGGATGCGCGCGAGTTCGATCGCCAGACTCGTCTTGCCCGATGATTCCGGGCCGGTAACGCAGATTACGAGACCGCGCGCAGACTGCGTTGCCATGTCCGCCAGCCAGCGTACGCCATTATCAGATAGATGCCGTAGAGGAGCGCATAGAACTCGATTCCCTTGACCAGGTAGACACCGGTCGCGATGAGATCCACCACCCACCAGACCACCCAGTTGTCGATATACTTTCGCGCCGTCATCCACATGGCA
>JAURMJ010000362.1 GCA_030830765.1 Quisquiliibacterium sp. | reverse complement strand
CCACGGTCCAGGTGCTCGGCCGTGCCTTTCCTGAATACGATCTGTTTCTGATCCTAGTCGGTCCGCTCGTGCTGGGTCTGCTTTGGCTGCTGCTGCATCGGACCCGGCTTGGTGTGCTGATCCGCGCTGCGACCCAGGATCGGGAGATGGTCGGAGCTCTGGGCGTGAATCAGGCCTGGCTGTTCACCGGCATCTTTGCGCTGGGGTCCGGGCTTGCTGCGTTGGGCGGTGCCTTGCAACTGCCGCGCGAGCCGGCAAATCTGGCTCTCGATCTGACCGCGATCGGCGACGCCTTCGTTGTCGTGGTGGTGGGCGGCATGGGCAGTATCCCGGGGGCTTACCTGGCAGCGCTGATCATCGCCGAAATCAAGGCCCTTTGCTATGGAATCGGCAATGTCAGCCTTTTCGGAATTGAATTCTCATTCTCGAAACTCACGCTGGTCGTCGAGTTTCTGGTGATGGCTGCCGTTCTGATCTGGCGTCCGTGGGGACTGATGGGGCGGCAACAGGCTCCGTCGCGCAGCACCGCCCAGATTGAGGCGCCGCTGCGTCCGCTTGGCGCCCGGCAAATGCAGATGATCGGCTTGCTCGCCTTGAGCTTGCTTGCCTTGCCGCTGTTCGGTGAGCAGTTTCCCTATGCATTGGTGCTGCTGATTGACATCATGGTTGCCGTGCTGTTCGCCGTCAGTCTGCACTTCATCATGGGCCCTGGTGGCATGCATTCGTTCGGGCATGCGGCCTATTTCGGTCTGGGTGCCTATGGTGCCGCGTTCTTTCTGAAAGGCTTGGCCCTGCCGATGGAGGTCGCCCTGGTGCTGGCACCCTTGCTGGCACTGTTTGGCACTCTTGTGTTTGGCTGGTTCGCTGTGAGATTGTCAGGGGTCTACCTGGCCATGTTGACGCTGGCATTCGCGCAGATCGTCTGGTCGATCGTCTTTCAATGGGATGACGTCACCGGGGGCAGCAACGGCCTGCTCGGCATCTGGCCCTCGAGTCATTTTGCATCGAAGGAAGCATTCTTTTATCTGACCTTGCTGCTTGTTGGTCTTGGGGTCTGGCTGCTGCGTCGAATGCTGTTTTCACCGTTTGGTTATGCGATGCGTGCCGGCAGGGACTCGCCGCTGAGAGCGGAAGCGACGGGCATCGATGTGGTTCGAGTGCATTGGTTCGCGTTTGCAGTCGCGGGGACATTCTGCGGGGTCGCGGGGGCCCTGTTCGCATTCGGCAAGGGAACGGTGTCTCCTGAGGTGATCTCCGTCGGCAATTCGGTGAACGGTTTGGTGATGGTCTTGCTCGGTGGACTGCAGACGCTGTCCGGACCGATCGTGGGTGCAGCCGCCTTCACCTGGCTGCAGGACACGATCATCAGGTTCACTGATTACTGGCGCGCTCTGCTCGGGCTTGTCATGCTGGCCCTGGTGCTGGTGTTCCCGCAGGGCATCGCGGGCGGGCTGATGGAACTGCTGGAGCGCTTCCGGTTCTGGCGCCTGAATCGAGGTGGGCGCGAATGACCGAAACACTCTTGTCCGTGCGTGGATTACGCAAGGCCTTCGGCGGTGTGCAGGCAGTCGACGATGTCAGCTTCGAATTGCACAGTGGTGAACTGCTGGCCATGATCGGACCGAACGGAGCTGGAAAATCGACCTGCTTCAACATGATCAACGGGCAGCTCAAACCGGATGCAGGGTCGGTGTTACTGCAAGGTGCCGACATCGCTGGACGCCGGCCGCGCGACATCTGGCGTCGCGGTGTGGGACGTACCTTCCAGGTCGCTGCCACCTATGCGTCGATGACCGTTGTAGAGAACGTGCAGATGGCACTGCTTTCTCATCATCGCGGTCTGTTCGATCCGTGGCGCCGCGCAGCCAGGCTGCATCGGGACCAGGCGATCGGTCTGCTCGAGCAAGTCGGCCTGGCCGACCGGGCCGACGACCCCTGCAGCACCTTGGCGTACGGTGACGTGAAGACGGTCGAACTCGCAGTGGCCCTGGCAAATTCGCCAAAGCTCTTGCTGATGGATGAGCCGACCGCCGGCATGGCGCCGCGTGAACGCAACGCCTTAATGGATCTGACGCGACGACTCGTCAAGGAGATGGGCATCGGTGTGCTGTTCACCGAGCACAGTATGGATGTCGTTTTTGGGCATGCCGATCGGGTGATTGTGCTTGCGCGCGGGGAGTTGATCGCGCAGGGCGTGCCTGATGCGATCCGTTCCGATTCACGCGTCGCCGAGGTCTACTTTGGCAGTGGCAAATTGACTGGAATTTCGCATGCCTGAACCGCTGCTCTCAATTGATCGCCTGAACGCGTTCTACGGGCGGGCGCAGATCCTGTTTGATGTCGATCTGCAGGTTGGGCCTGGTGAGGTCGTCGCCCTGATGGGTCGAAACGGGGCAGGCAAGTCCACCACGATCCGCTCGATCATGGGATTGATGGAGCGATGTACCGGTTCAATGGTCTTTGACGGCACTGAGCTGCGGCACATGGATCCATTCAGGATCAGTCGCCTCGGAATCGGCTGGGTACCCGAGGATCGCAGAATCTTCACGGATCTCACCGTCCGCGAGAATCTTGAGGTCGGACGGCGTCCGGCGCGACCTGGCATCCCTGCCTGGAGCGAGCATGATCTGTTTGAACTCTTCCCGAATCTGGGACAGATGCCGGACCGGCTGGGTGGGCGCATGAGCGGTGGCGAACAGCAGATGCTGGCTGTCGCCCGCACGCTGATCGGTAATCCACGTCTGGTTCTTCTTGATGAGCCCTCGGAGGGCGTTGCCCCGCTGATTGTCGAGCAGATGGCGAACATGATCGTCGAACTGAAAAGGCATGGTCTGTCGGTCCTGTTATCCGAGCAGAACCTGCCTTTCGCGGCTGCGGTCAGTGATCGCGCCTATGTGCTGGAAAAAGGACAGGTGCGGTTTGCGGGCACGATGAATGAACTGAGTGAAAACGAGCAGATACGCCGTCAATATCTGACCATCTGACAGGAGTCGAAATGGCTGGACCAGTAATGACCGAGACCTCGGGAAAGGTCGTGATTCGCAACGTGGGCCTGATGTTGTCCGGTGACATCGATGCGCCGATCCTTGATGCTGACACGGTGGTTGTTCAGGACGGTGTCATTGCATCGGTCGGCAGGGAAAAAGATTGCGATACCGGTGATCCGCGCCGACTGATCGATTGCCGCGGGTCGACCTTGGGTCCCGGGCTGATCGACTCGCATGTCCATCCGGTCTTCGGGGACTGGACACCTCGCCAGAACCAGCTGGGTTGGATCGAGTCCTGCATGCATGGTGGCGTTACAACAATGATCTCCGCTGGCGAGGTGCATTTGCCTGGCAGGCCCAAGGATGTCATCGGGGTCAAGGCTCTGGCAATCACCGCCCAACGAGCTTTCGATGGCATGCGGGCAGCCGGGGTCGGCGGTGGTGTCAAGGTCTTGGCAGGCGCCCCGGTCATCGAGCAGGGGATGACCGAGCAGGATTTTGCTGATCTGGCCGCGGCCGGGGTGAGGCTTCTTGGCGAAATCGGTCTTGGTAGCGTGAAGGCTGGTGATGAAGCGGCGAAAATGGTCGGCTGGGCCCGCAAGTACGGCATCCAGAGCACGATTCACACGGGTGGACCTTCCATTCCGGGTTCCGGGCTGATCGATGAACATGTCGTGCTGGAAGCGGATGCCGATGTCATCGGCCATGTCAACGGTGGGCATACCTCACTGTCCTACAAGTCGGTCTGCACGCTGTGCGAGAAGAGCTCGCGCGCGCTGGAGATCGTGCACAACGGCAATGAACGGATCGCGATCCTGACGGCCAAGCACGCGATGGAACTGAAGTGCCCGCACCGGGTCATTCTGGGGACTGACGCGCCGGCCGGCTCCGGGGTGCAGCCGCTGGGCATTCTGCGTCTGATCGCGCTGATCTCTTCACTTGCCGATATTCCCGCTGAGATCGTCTTCGGGTTTGCGACCGGGAACATTGCCCGGATGCGCGGGTTGTCTCAGGGACTCATTGAGCCAGGCCGCCCGGCAGATTTCGTTTTCATGGACAAGGCCCAGCATTCAGCAGGGCGCGACATCCTGGACAGCGTACGACTTGGCGATATTCCCGGCGTCGGCATGGTCATGATTGATGGGATCGTGCGTTGCCAGCGCAGTCGCAACACGCCTCCTGCGGTCGAGGTGCCTGTGATCGTCGCGTGACCAAGGCGCCTGTTGCTCGCCGGCGGGACCGTGAGGCAACCCGGTCCCGATTATTGGCGGCGGCGATCGATGAATTCGCCCGTCATGGCCTGAATGGGGCCCGTGGTGAGCGGATTGCCGAGCAGGCTGACTCCAGCGAACGCATGCTCTACTACTACTTCGGTAGCAAAGTGGGTGTTTTTCGTGCAGCCCTTGAGGCGGTTTACGCGGATCTGCGCGATGCGGAGCGTGGGCTTGCGCTTGATCAGATGCCGCCGATGGAGGCACTCGATCATTTCAGTCGCTTTGTCTGGCGGTACTACGCAGAACACCCTGAATTCATCAGTTTGCTCAACACCGAAAATCTGCATCGGGGCAGGCATCTAAGGGATTCTGCGCAGGTCAGTGAACTGGTTTCCCCGGTCATCGGCATGCTGGCGGATCTGCTGAACCGCGGCGCGACGGCTGGGGTATTTCGCGATGGCCTCAACCCGCAGACAATTTATCTGGCAATTGCCTCGCTGGGCTACTTCGTACTCTCTAATCGGCATACGCTGTCAGCGGTTCTGGGGCATGAGATAAGCGCCTGCCAGCAGCTGGAGGCGCACTGGCTCGAGTGCGCCCGGATCATTCAACGGTATGTGGCCCCTTGAGTCCGGCGCGGGTCTGTTCCGGATGTGGCCAGTCCGAAGGCGCGAAAATCTGCGCATGCAGGTAACATCCGCTTCCAGGCTGGCCTGCCCTGTACAGTCGTGTTATCCGTTCCAGGTCGCCTCTGACGTTTTTCTTTGCCCTGGTTCGAACCGGGGGATGATGACCCGTCGCTGGGAAATCGATACAAGCCGCCATGATCATTGAATCGCTTCTGGATACCGACCTGTACAAGTTCACGATGATGCAGGTGGTGTTGCATCAATTTCCGGGCGCGCAGGTCGAATACCGGTTCAAGTGCCGCAATCCCGGCGTCAATCTGTCACCCCATGTGGACGAGATTCGCAGCGAAATTGCGCATCTTTGCTCACTGCGGTTTTCCGAGGGTGAGCTCGCGTATCTGCGCAGCTTCCGGTTCATCAAGAGCGATTTCGTCGATTTTCTCGGCCTGTTCCAGATGAATCAGAAGTACATCTCGGTGACGCCCTCGCCGACACAGCCGAACCAGATCGAGATCGTCGTCAAGGGGCCTTGGCTGCACACGATTCTGTTCGAAATTCCGGTGTTGGCCATCGTCAACGAGATCTATTTCCGCAATACGGTGTCTGCTCCTGACTACGCCGAAGGCCGGCGTCGTCTGTCCGAGAAGATTGCACTGGTAGCCGGGCAGTCCGGGCTTGAAGAGGTCCGTATCGCGGATTACGGAACCCGGCGCCGTTTCTCCAAGTCCTGGCAGGAGGAAGTCATTCTTACCTGCAAGCACGAGCTGGGTGAAAACTTTGCCGGCACCTCCAACGTGCTGCTGGCGATGCGCGATGGCGTGCTGCCACTGGGGACGATGGCGCACGAGTATCTGCAGGCCTGTCAGGCGCTCGGGCCGCGGCTGCGCGATTCGCAGGCCTTTGCATTCGAGGTCTGGGCCAAGGAGTACCGCGGCGATCTTGGAATTGCGCTGTCCGATGTTTACGGCTTCGATGCCTTTCTGCGCGATTTCGATATGTATTTCTGCAAGCTGTTCGATGGTGCTCGCCATGATTCCGGCGATCCGTTCGTCTGGGGCGAGCGATTGATTCGCCACTACGAGACCAATCGCGTCGATCCGCGCACGAAGATGCTGGTGTTTTCAGACGCGTTGACCTTCCCGCT
>JAURMJ010000361.1 GCA_030830765.1 Quisquiliibacterium sp. | reverse complement strand
TTGTCAAGCAACCGTTCGGTAACAGCAGGGTGCCGCTCGGCTTGGAAATCATTGAATCTGATCTCCTTGATGATGACTACAACGGCATTGCCAATAACGGCAACGAGATTCGGATGGGGGTGGAGATTGACAAGTGGGGGCGTCCTGTTGCCTATCACTTCTTTGATTACCACCCTGGCGATTATCAATTCAGCCACGCAAACAAAGCTGTTAAAAAACGTCTTCGTGTACCGGCTGATGACATCATTCACTTGTATCTGATCGAGCGTCCGGGGCAGACACGTGGAATCAGTGCATTCGCTTCTGCGATCATGCGCCTGCGTAACCTCAGCGGATACGAGGAAGCTGAAATTGTTGCAGCACGTGCAAGCAGCAGCATGATGGCCACACAGGCCAGCAGCCGATGATGGCGCGAACGCTGCGTCCACCCGGCCCTGATCCGGTCGTACAGACCGGTCATGGGGGCGGCGTTGAACAGGAGGGAGAGGCGGTCAGGAGTTTTCATCGCGATGCCATGGCCATACAAGATGGTAGCGGACTACGCCAGTTCAAGCCGGCTTGGCAGCGCAGCCGCTGCTAAACTGCCTTTCAACGATCTTCCTTTCGAACCGGTCGGGCAATGATCCGCAGATCAGCTGCCAGCCGTCCAGGACCCGAATGCCTGTCGCCACCCGGAACCCGTATCTGGCTGTCTTCGCCAGCAGACGAATCGCCGCCATGCTGCTGCTTGGGTTTGCCAGCGGCTTGCCGCTGGCCTTGTCGACCGGCAGCCTGCAGGCCTGGCTGACGGTCGAGCAGGTCGATATCAAGACAATCGGTTTCTTCGCGCTGGCGGGTTTGCCGTATACCTTCAAGTTCATCTGGGCGCCGCTGCTTGATCGCTTCGAGCCGCCAGCCTTTGGTCGCCGTCGCGGCTGGCTGTTTGCAAGTCAGGCAGCGCTGGCGCTGGCCTGCCTGGCCATGTCGGTCCTTGATCCGCGAACATCGATCGAACTGGTCGGGCTGTGTGCAGTGATCATTGCCTTTCTGTCGGCCTCGCAGGACATTGTTTTTGATGCCTATCGGGCCGATCTGCTCACTGAGCAGGAACGCGGAGCTGGAGCCGCGGTCTCAGTTCTGGGCTACCGGGTCGCGATGCTGGTGTCCGGCGGCCTCGCGCTGATCCTGGCAGACCAGTGGCTCGGCTGGCCGAACACCTATCGGCTGATGGCTGGATTCTTCGGTTTGATGATGTTGGTCACGCTTTTTTCGCCAAGGCTTGGTCCCTGGTCCTCCGGTCATGGCACCGGACGTCGCGAGCTGATTGGGTTTGCGGCGATGCTGGCGGTCGGTCTTGGGGTCTATTTCGGTCTGAGGGCCCTGCCCTGGGGGGCGCTTGAACAGGATCGCTTTGGACGTCTGGCGCTGCAAAGTGCGGCGATGATCGTGGCCTTCGTGGCCGCCTTGAAGGCCGCTCGCCGCGTCGGTTTTCCCTCCTTTGTCGAACCCTGGGATGCCTTTTTTTCGCGGCGCCATGCCATCGCCTTGCTCTTGCTGATCGTGCTCTACAAGCTGGGCGATGCCTTTGCCGGCACCTTGTCAACCACTTTCCTGATCCGGGGAGCAGGCTTCACCCAGACCGAGGTTGGCGCAGTCAACAAGATGCTCGGGCTCGCTGCAACGATCATCGGTGCGCTGGCCGGCGGGGCCTGGCTCAGCCGCCGCCCGCTGTGGGGCGCCCTGATGGCCTTCGGGCTTTTACAGGCAGTCTCCAACCTCGGTTACTGGCTGCTGGCTGTGCTGCCCAAGAACTATCTGCTGATGGCCACCGCGATCGGTATCGAGAATTTATGCGGCGGCTTGGGAACGGCAGCCTTTGTTGCGTTTCTGATGGCGTTGACCGATCGGCGCTTCTCAGCTGCTCAGTACGCGCTGCTGTCGGCCCTTTCGGCGGTCGGACGCGTTTACGTCGGGCCCGCCGCCGGGGTGATGGTCGAAGCCTTCGGCTGGCCGCTCTTTTTCATGTTCACAGTGGGCGCGGCGCTTCCGGGGCTCTTGCTCCTGGGCGTGCTTCGCAGGACAATCGACGCATTGGAACCGGCCAGAGCGGTCGATCCCAGACAGGAGAATTGACAATGAATGACATCGCACGCGCCGGATCGCTGGCGCCTGAACTCAATACCCACCAGGACCTCGAAGCGTTCTGGATGCCTTTCACTGCGAATCGCCAGTTCAAGGATCGGCCAAGGATGCTGGCCCGCGCCGAGGGCATGCACTACTACACCCCGGAAGGGCACCAGATTCTGGATGGCACCGCTGGCCTGTGGTGCGTCAATGCTGGGCATTGCCGCAAGCCGATCGTCGACGCGATCTCGCAGGCGGCCGCGACCTTGGATTACGCGCCGTCATTCAACATGGGTCATCCGATGGCCTTTGATCTGGCCTCGCGGCTGGTCGAACTGGCCGGTGATCCGTTCAATCATGTGTTCTTCTGCAACTCGGGTTCCGAGGCCGTTGATTCCGCGCTGAAGATCGCGCTGAGCTATCACCGGCTGCGCGGCGAGGGTCAGCGCACACGTTTCATCGGTCGTGAGCGTGGATACCACGGCGTCGGTTTCGGTGGCATCTCGGTCGGCGGAATCCCGGGTAACCGCAAGATGTTCAGCGCGATGCTGCCGGGCGTTGATCATATGCCGCATACCTGGAACCTGAAGGAAGCTGCGTTCTCGCGCGGTCAGCCCAGCTGGGGCGAGCATCTGGCCGACGAGCTCGAGCGCATCATCACACTGCACGATGCATCCACAATCGCCGCAGTCATTGTCGAGCCGGTGGCTGGCTCGGCCGGCGTGCTGGTACCGCCCAAGGGCTACCTGGAGAAGCTGCGCGCCATTACCGAGAAGCACGGCATTTTGTTGATCTTCGACGAAGTGATCACCGGTTTCGGTCGTTTGGGCAAACCTTTCGGCTGGCAGTATTTTGGTGTGGCCCCGGATCTTTACACGGTGGCCAAAGGCGTCAACAGCGGTGCCGCACCGATGGGCGCTGTGTTCGCACGCAAGGGGATCTACGAGACCTTCATGCAGGGTCCGCAGGCGGCCATCGAGTTTGCCCACGGCTACACCTACTCGGCCCATCCGATCTCCTGTGCGGCCGCGCTGGCGACACTCGATGTCTATCGTGATGAGGGTCTGCTGACCCGCGCCGCCGAGCTGGCCCAACACTGGGAAGACGCGCTGCACAGTTTGAAGGGGGTGCGCAACGTCATTGATATCCGCAACATCGGCCTGATGGGCGCGGTTGAACTGGCATCGCGTGACGGCGCCCCGGGCATGCGTGCCTATGAGGCGCACTGCAAGGCCTTCTTTGATGAAGGTCTGCTGGTGCGTTACACCGGCGATATCATCGCCATGTCGCCGCCGCTGATCATCTCGACTAACCAGATCGACGAAATCGTCGCGCGTCTGCGTCGCGTACTCGAGAAGATCGACTGACGGGATGCGCCCGCGGTCCAGCACGTTTTGCTGGGCTAACATGCGGGCGCGGTCCCTTCGGCCGCCCAGGCCCCTTGGCCGCAGTCATGCGGTCGAGCATCATGCCGGGCGGTTTTTTTGGCCGTCCAGGGATACCGGCTCGCTGCTGCGGGCCGGTCTGTTTTCAGGCGCTGGCTGCATGACCCGCGCCGCAGCTAATTTTCGGGTTGGATGCTGATGATCGACAAGATCGTGGATTCGGTGGTCGAAGCGGTCGCGGGGATTCCCGACGGAGCGACCGTCATGCTGAGCGGTTTTGGCGGAGCCGGCATGCCGGTTACGCTGATCGACGGACTGATCGCGCAGGGTGCCCGCGAATTGACCATCGTCAATAACAATGCCGGCAACGGCGACACCGGCCTGGCTGCGCTGATCAAGGCCGGCCGCGTCCGCAAGATCATCTGCTCGTTTCCCCGTCAGGCCGACTCCTGGGCCTTCGACGAAATGTATCGTGCCGGCAAGCTGGAGCTTGAGCTCGTGCCGCAGGGCAATCTGGCCGAGCGCATCCGTGCCGCAGGAGCTGGCATCGGCGGATTCTTTACGGCCACGGGCTATGGTACGGAACTGGCCAAGGGCAAGGAGACCCGGCACATCAACGGCCGCGACTATGTGTTCGAGACCCCGATCCATGCGGACTTTTCGCTGATCAAGGCGCTGCGCGGCGATCGCTGGGGCAACCTGGTTTATCGCAAGGCGGCCCGTAACTTCGGTCCGGTGATGGCGATGGCGGCCACCTGCACGGTTGCGCAGGTCGATGAGGTTGTTGAACTCGGCGCGCTGGATCCCGAGCACATCGTCACGCCGGGCATTTTTGTGAAGCGAATCGTTGCGGTCGGCGACACCGTGTTACGCGGCCCGCAGCCACCCGCTGCGCCGAAAGCCTGAGCCAGCCATCAAGGAAGCCATGATGAAGAAGTTGACCCGTGACCAGATGGCCGCGCGCGTTGCCCGCGACATTCCCGAAGGCGCCTATGTGAATCTGGGCATCGGCCTGCCCACGATGGTGGCCAACCATATTCCCTCAGATCGCGAGGTCTTCCTGCACAGCGAGAACGGCATTCTGGGCATGGGCCCGGCACCGGCACCCGGCGAGGAAGACTGGGATGTGATCAATGCCGGCAAGCAGCCGGTCACGCTGCTCAGCGGCGGCGCCTATTTCCACCATGCCGATTCGTTTGCGATGATGCGCGGCGGCCATCTCGATATCTGCGTACTCGGAGCTTTTCAGGTGGCGGCCAACGGTGATCTGGCCAACTGGCATACCGGCGCACCGGATGCCATTCCGGCGGTCGGCGGCGCGATGGATCTTGCCACCGGCGCCAAACGCGTGTTCGTGATGATGGAGCACCAGACCAAGGGTGGCGAGAACAAGGTCGTGCAGCAGTGCAGCTATCC
>JAURMJ010000360.1 GCA_030830765.1 Quisquiliibacterium sp. | reverse complement strand
GAGACCACTTCAGTCGAGTATCTGGGCAAACCCATCCGCTGGACGATCAGTATCGGATTCACTGATTACCAAGCAGGCCGCGCCGATACCGTCGAACAGATGATGCAACTGGGTGATCAGGCGCTCTACGAAGCAAAGACCTCGGGCAAAAACAAAGTCGTCAGCACGGGCTGATTGTCAGTCGGTGGATCGCACCGGACCTGTGACCGGAAGCGTCAACCGGACCAGGTGACCGTGCTGCATCGTTTGATTTACATTGATCTGCGAAAGCCTTGGTCGCGTTGGTGATCTCGCTGACCGACGCAAGACCATCCCGCGGCTAAGCGCTGCTGGCCTCAGCAAGGGTCTGCGCGTTGAGCCGATCAACGACGAGACCCTTGTGCGGCGCATCGAACTGATTAGCTCAGCCGGCGAGCTTCGTGAACCCGTCCCGGGTCTGAGGCAGCTTCATCTCCAGCACCTTGGACGCAACCTGAGTCCGGAGAATCTGTACGGTCCCACCAGCGATCGTAAACATCCGGGCATCCCGGACATGACGCTCCATCGGGTGATCACGACCATAGCCAGATGAACCATAAAACTGCAGCGCATCATTGGTAACCCGAATTGCGGTCTCTCCGGCCAGGATCTTTGCCCGTGCGGCCTTGTCCATGTCCGGAAAGTCAACACCACTGGCCGCTGCCGCTCGCAGCATCAGTCGCGCCGCCTCAAGCTGCACGGACATGTCAGCAGCCATCCACTGCAGGCCCTGAAACACAGCGATCGGGCGACCGAACTGCCGACGTGACTTCAGATAAGCAACACCCTCCTCGAATGCGCCCTGCGCGATGCCCAGTGCAACGGCCCCGGCCCCGACGCGCTGTGCGTTGTAGGCGCTCATCAGCGCAGCAAAGCCCTTCCTGAGCCCACCTGGCGGCACAACCATCATCGATTTGTGCACCAGCAGATCGTGGAACTCCACGTGGGTCTCTGGAATGCCGCGAACGCCCATGGCATGAAGTCGTCGACCAATGACCAGACCTTGCGGCCCTGCATCCTCGCGCACACAGATGAAGGCGCCGATACCCTGCTCGATCCCATCGTCGAAAACGCGCGCAAAGATCAGCTGCAAACGCGAAACGCCCCCTCCGGTGATCCAGTACTTCTCCCCGTTGAGCACATAGTGATCACCCTTGCGATCAGCACGGGTGCGCATCTCACTGGCGGCGCTGCCAGCCTCGGGCTCGGAGATACAGATTGCAGGCTTATCGCCAGCCAACACCAGCCCAGCTGCCAATTTGCGCTGCTCATCGGTCCCGTAGCGGGTGATTGCACCGATCGCCCCCATGTTGGCTTCCACGGCGATGCGGCCCATCGTCGCACAGGCCTTGGCCATTTCCTCAATCACGATCACTGCATCGTGATAGGACTGTCCTTTGCCACCGAGCTCAACCGGCAGCGTCATGCCCATGAAACCTGCCTGCCTGAGCAGTTCGATGCTCGCCCATGGGTAGGCTTCGCTCTGGTCAACCTCGACCGCGCGGGGAGCGAATTCCGACTGTGCCAGTTCGCGGGCACGCGCCTGCAGCGCGAGGTGTTCCTTGCCCAATTCATAGATCATTCAGAGCTCTCCATCTGTTTGCCTACAGAAAAAACTTCAGCGGCATCTTTAAGTTGCGTCGATCCAAAGATGCCGTTTTGCAGGACCGCAATCAGCGGTTTCCTGCAGCTTCGTCAATGCGCGGATCCATCTCCAGAGCTGCATGCGAACTGCTGGCCAGTGAGACAAAACCAGTCTGCTGATCGACCGGCAGTGGCTCGCCGACGCGCAATCGCCACAGGCCAAACACCGCAGCGGCGACAAGGACAAGCGCGAAGTAGACCAGCAGACTGCCCGGCCCGACTTCGTTCATGAAGAATCCAGCGGCAGCCGGTCCGATCGCTGCGCCGACACCATGAACAAGCAACAGGCCGCCGGAGGCCTCGAGGGCCTGCTCCGGTTCGATTCGATCATTCACCAGGGCAACGCTGAGTCCGTAGACCGAAAACACCAGCCCACCGTAGAGAAAACCGATCACAAACAGCCCGGGCTCCGAAACATCGGCAATGAGTCGGGCAGCCAGTGCGAACACAGCCGCGATTGCGCAGACCAGTGTCATCACCCGGCGCCGGTCGAACCGGTCGGACGCCTGGCCAATTGGCCATTGCAGCAAGGCTCCTCCGAGAATCGTTGCGCTCATGAACGCTGCAACCCCCAGATCTGAAAGCCCGATCCGTTGCGCGAATACGGCCCCCATGCCATAGAACGCGCCATTCAGAAGCCCGGACGCGACTGCACCGACAAAGCCCAGCGGCGACATCGCATAAAGCCGTCGCAGGCCAAGCTTCGGTGGATTGGACGGCGCCGGTTCTGGCGTCCGGGTGAATGCGACCGGTACCAGCGCCAGCGAAAGCAGGATCGAGACAAGTCCCAGCGGCACAAAGCCAAGTACGTCGCCAGCCAGGACCAGATACTGCCCGATCGCCATTGCGACCAGCGTCACCGCCATGTAGGCGGAAAAGACACGGCCGCGCGCCGCGCTCGGAGCGATCACATTCAACCAGCT
>JAURMJ010000359.1 GCA_030830765.1 Quisquiliibacterium sp. | reverse complement strand
CAATCCGCTGCTCTACCAACTGAGCTACTTGGCCTTCCTGGATCACGATCGTCTCAACGCTCCCGCGAGAGCTAACAACCGTCAGGAGTCGGCGATTATACGGGAAATTTGAAGCGCGTTTTCAAGCCGATCTGCGGACTTCAGAAAATATCGGTCCGACCCGGGCGGTGCCAGGCCACTGGCGCGGGTATCAGTCAGAATCAACCTGGATCCAGATGAGGCCGTCGTCAACTTTCACGGACCAGACTTTGACTGGCGCAGTCACTGGTTCACAGGTCGGCGCTCCGGTGCGTAGATCGAAGCGCCCCTGATGGAACGGGCATTCGATTTCATAATCAAGCAAAAAGCCGTCGCATAACCGAGCATCACCATGGGAGCAGATATTGTCGATGGCGTGGACGGTGCCCTCGATCTGAAACAGGGCGACTTCACTGCCCTGCGCGTCGACCGAGAGACTCGCGCCGTCAAACAGATCGTCTTGCGAGGCGACTGGAATCCATTGAGTCATGTCAGATTGGATCGGTGCTTGGGTTGCTCATGGTACCTGTTCCCGGTCTACCGGTAGCTTTGTGCGGCATTGCGCAGTCGCCTTGCAATCTGGTCGCGCAGTGCATCCGGTGCGATCACTCTGACATGCTCAGCATGGCGCAGAATATCCATTTCGAGTTCGGGTGACGCCGAGTAGGGCACTCTCAACTCAAAACTGCCATCTTCAAGTGTCTTGCCTTGCTGCTGCGGGTGCCAGACTTCAGCACTGACCCAGCGGGCGGCATCGGCGCTGAAATGCAGCACCGCCCACTGCAGCTGCTGTCCGCGGAAGATGCCATAACCAGCTGCGACCTCCCGATCCAGTTCGTCCGTTGGAACCTCATCGGCGATGCTTCCAAGCAAGTGGGCCTCTTGAATGGCGTCGAGCGCAAAGATTCTCAACGCGTCGCTGCGATGGCACCAGGCATCCAGATACCAGGCATTGCGATAGTGAACGATTCGTTGCGGTGAAATTTCGCGTCGATTGCTTTCATTGCGTGTCCGGGTGAAATACTGAATCTGGAGCCGCTTCCGTTGCATCAGGGCGATTCCCACGATTTCGAACCAGGCTGGAGTGACCGGCCGGTTATGCGCCGTCACGATCTTGACTCTTTGCATCACCTGTTCGGCATCTCCCGGTGCATTTTCGAGCAGACCCTTGAGCCTGGCCATCAAGGGGCCGACCTGCGGGCCCAGCAGGCCACCGCTGTCCAGTTCATCCAGAAGTCGATGCATTGTCAGCAACGCAAGAATTTCCTGAGCGTTGAACCATAGCCCAGGCAGCTCATATTGGGGGCCCAACGGGTTCTGATCGAAGCGGTAGCCACCGCGATCGCTGTCGAACACGATCGGCGCATTGAGCCGATCGCGCAGATAGGCCAAATCCCGCTTGAGTGTGGCCCAAGAGATTTCCAGATCGCAGAGCAGCTCGGCGCGGCTCACCAGACCACGTTGATGCAGCAACTGGTCAATGCGATAAAGACGTTCGGTGCGATTCATACTCCACCTGGAAAGGTCGCCAGCAAGGACCTGGCAAGGCTATTACGGGCAGTGGCCGATGTCCACGTGCCCCTATAATGAAGTGCATGTACCCTGTGTCGGCAGCAACCTCCTACGACGTCGTCGTCATCGGCCGCGGTGCGATCGGTGCTGCCGCAGCACTCGGCATGGCGCAGAGCGGATTGCGGGTGGGGATCGTTGGGCCCGATGGAGGTTCTCATGCGGATCCGGACGGGCAGGCAGGCAAGGTCTCTGACTGGGATTCACGCGTCTTCGCTCTTTCACAGGCCAGTCGCCAATTGCTGCAAGGCTTGCGGGTCTGGGACGCGATGGACCAGTCTCGCATTGCGCCGGTCTTCGACATGCGTGTTTACCCGCAGGCCGGGCCAGTCGAATCGGAATTGCATTTTTCAGCCTATGAGTCTTGCGTCGATTCATTGGCTCAGATCGTCGAAAACCGGAACCTGATCGATGCATTGAATCGGGCCATCGATTTTGCCGGCGTGACAAAGTTTGAATCATCCCTTGCTTCGATCGACCCGCAGGAAAAACCAGACGCGCTGCTGACCTTGGAAGATGGTCGGCAGCTTCGTGCGCATCTGGTGATCGGTGCTGATGGCGCTCATTCGCAGCTACGTGAGTTGCTCGCGATCCAGGCTGATATCCGGCAATACCCGCAGCAGGCGGTCGTTGCAAACTTCGAGATTGAAAAGCCGCATCGTGATTGCGCCTATCAATGGTTCGGAGATCACGGCATCGTTGCTTTGTTGCCGTTGCCGGGCAATCGCTGCAGCATGGTCTGGTCCGCGCCGACTCAGCTTGCTGAAACGCTGCAGACGTTAGATTCCACAGCGATGGCGAGTCGGGTCGCTGAGCTCAGTGGCAACGTTCTCGGCTCGATGTCGATGATTACGCCGCAGCAGACCTTTGCACTGCGCCTGATTCAGGTCCCGCAACTGGTTGCGTCGCGTGTCGCGCTGATTGGTGATGCTGCGCATGTGGTGCATCCTCTGGCGGGGCAGGGAATGAATCTTGGCTTCGGTGACCTTCAAACCCTGCTTGACGTGATTCGAAGCCGTGAACCTTTCCGTGATCTTGGCGATCCGATGCTGCTGCGGCGCTATGAACGTGCACGGCGCGAACCAGTTCAATCCATCAAGCTGGTGACGGATGGTCTTCAACGCCTATTCGATCCCGAGTCCGCATCTGATTGGCCAATGTTGGCGTACCCGGTCCAGCGAGCTCGCGACCTAGGTTGGCGGGCACTTGAAAGTTTTCCATGGCTCAAGCGACGTCTGATCGCCCATGCCGTGTCATGAAGAGGTTCGAATGAAATTTTTACGCACCCTGGCCAGATTCAATGGTCTGAAAAAAATCGCCGCTGCCATGGCTTTGAGCCTTGCGGGGATGGCCTCTGTCCATGCGGCCGACGCAGCGGATACCGTTCGCAAGGCTGTCGATAGCTGGCTCAAGGGTCGCTACAAGGTTGAGGAGGTTCGCAAGACCCCGCTGGCTGGCATCTACGAGGTTCGTATCGGCAGCAACCTGATTTACGTAGACGAGAAAGGTCAGTTCGCATTCATTGAAGGCAATCTGCTCGAGCTGGGTTCGAATCGCAACCTGACGCGTGAGCGCACCGAGGAAATTCTTGCGATCAATTTCAAGGATCTGCCGCTTGATCTGGCGATCAAACAGGTCCACGGCAACGGCAAGCGGGTCTTCGCCGTCTTTGAGGATGCCAATTGCGGCTATTGCAAGAAGATGCGTCGCGAGATGGCTGCCTTGAAGGATGTCACGATCTACACCTACACAGTGGCTTTCTTGTCTCCCGATTCGGAAACGAAAGCCTTGAAGGCCCTGTGTGCGAAGGATAAGGCGACCGCCTGGAACGATCTGCTGATCAGCGGCAAGGTCCCAGACAATGCCGGCACCTGTGAAACAGCCTTACCCAAGATTCGGGCATTAGCCGAAAAATACGGTGTTTCGGCAACCCCAACCGTATTCTTCAGCAACGGGCGGCGTCTGCAAGGCTACGTGCCTGCTGAGCAGTTTGAGAAGATGCTTGCGGAATACTCAAAGCCTTGAGCGTCAGCAGGGCGGCCCTGCTGGTCATCAATGGGCTTGCAAAAGCCAGAGGCGTCCGTCCTGCTTCATCTGACCGGCGGCCTCGCCGGCCTTTTCCCCACTTCCCCAGAAAAGGTCGACCCGAATCGGGCCGACGATCGCACCGCCAGTATCCTGGGCAATGACAACCCGCCGCAAGGGGGCTCCCCGGATCGGGTCGCTGGTGTCCAGGAACAGAATCGATCCTGGCGCAATCCGGCTGCGGTCAATGGCGACAGATCGTCCTGCCGTCAGGGAGACGCCGAGTGACCCGAGTGGACCTGCGTCAGTCGCGATCCCTCGAAGTTCCCGGAAAAACACGTATCGCGGATTCTGCTGCATGACTTCAAGTGCTTGCTCAGGGTTTGCACGAAGCCAATTGCGAATCGTTTGTGCACTGATCTCAGGGGCCGGAATCGCGCCTCTTTCGATCAGCACGCGACCGATCGCTCGATAGCGCAATCCGTTATCAGCGGCGTATCCGACCCGCATCGATCCGCCTTCCCTGAGCATGATGCGCCCCGAGCCTTGAATCTGAAGGAAGAATGCTTCAATCGGATCGTCCAGCCAGACGAGCTCCGTGCCGGCCAGCATGCCGCTGTTTTCAATCTGTGCGCGCGTCGGTTTGCGGGCCAGCAGCGCTTTTGCCGGCTTCCGGTAAAGCGGTACCTGGCGCGAAGAGGTCCGGGTTCTGCTGCCGTGCACTAATGGCTCATAGTAGCCAGTGACCAGACCGGTTGCCGACCCATCCTTGGCCAGCAATGGAACGACCGAAAAACGTCGTTCAAGCCAATGGCGCAGTTTCCCTGGATCCAGCCTGCCGAATTCTGCACAAAGTGCCTCCCAAGGAGGCGGCGGGCGGCGCATACCGCATTGCTGCTCGATCGCATCAGACAAACCCTTCAGGTCGTCGCTCTGCCACCCGGGAAGATTGGCTGGTGACCCCTTGCGGGCGTTTTCTGCTGTGCTGATCGGCCGGTCCTGACGATTCTCTGCGTCGATTGCGCTGGCTGGCACACTGGTCTGTGCGCAACCCGCCAGCAGACCCGTCAATGTCATCAGCAGGACGTTAGAATGCCGTCGAACGGAGTCGATCATCATGTGGGTCATTTATCTCGAAGCTGCCGGAGTCCTGATCTTCGTACTGTTGCTGATCTGGTGGACGATGCGCGGCACGAAGTAGGGCGCGCAGCCCGGCCTGCACCTCAGTGCAGTGATCGTGGCATGGCCAGACCGAACTCGGCAATCGGGGCTTCGAAGCGCTCGCCGTCCTCTGCCACAAAGAAATAATTGCCATGCATTGACCCGACCGGCGTGGTCAATTGGCAGCCACTGCTGTATTCGAAGCTTTGTCCGGGGGCCAACAGCGGTTGCTGGCCAACGACACCCAGCCCCTTGACTTCAATCACCTTGCCTTCTGCATCTGTGATGATCCAGTGTCGGCTGATCAGTTGTGCCGGAACAGCCCCGACATTGGTGATCCTGATCGTGTAGGCAAAAGAGAAACGGCCTGCCTCAGGTTTGGAGTGTTCGGATAGATAGCGGCTTTCAACCGAGATCTGGATTGCGTACTTGCGTTCAGCCAAGGGGACCTTCCGTATTGCAGATAGAATCGAATGATTCTAGTCATTATGCGCCGGCGCCAGCGCACTCTGGTCCGGATCTTTGAAATGCAAGCAAGTAAGCCTGTCAGGCGGATCGCCCCCAGTATTCTTTCCGCAGACTTCGCGCGGCTCGGCGAGGAAGTCCGTGCCGTCGAAGCGGCTGGTGCCGACCTGATCCATTTTGACGTGATGGACAATCATTACGTTCCGAATCTGACCATCGGGCCGCTCGTTTGCGAAGCAATCCGTCCTCATGTCACGATCCCGATCGACGTTCATCTGATGGTCAAACCGGTCGATCGGATCATTCCCGATTTCGCCAGGGCTGGTGCCAACCTGATCACCTTTCACCCGGAAGCGTCCGAGCATATCGACCGCAGTCTGGCAATGATCCGTGAGGCAGGGTGCAAGGCCGGGCTGGTCTTCAATCCGGCCACCCCGCTGTCCTACCTGGATCATGTGATGGACAAGCTCGACATGATTTTGCTGATGTCGGTGAATCCCGGTTTCGGCGGGCAGAAGTTCATTGCATCGACCTTGCCCAAGCTGCGCGAAGTGCGTCAGCGCATCGATGCCTGGCAGGCGCGTGGCGGACAGTCGATCTGGCTGGAGGTCGATGGCGGTGTCAAGGCCGATAACATTGCGCAGATTGAAGCGGCCGGAGCCGATACCTTTGTGGCCGGGTCGGCAGTCTTCGGATCGCCAGATCCAGATGGAGGCTATCGCAGCATCATCAGTCGTCTGAAGTCTGCTGATTCAACTGCGTGAGCGGTCGTTTGCAGCCGGGCACAGCGCCTCGCCGTTTTGCAGTGGGTGCGGTCATCATCGATCTGGATGGCACGCTGCTGGACACCGTCCCTGACCTGGCCGAGGCGGTCAATCTGGCGTTTCGTGATCTCGGGCGAACCGCCTTGCAGCAGCAGCAGATCGCGCAATACGTAGGTAAGGGGGTCGAAGTCCTGATGCATCGGGCATTGACCGGTCATCTTGACGGTAGGGTGGCCGAAGCTCAGTTCAGGCCTGCGATCGACGCATTCATGATGCACTACACGCAGGTCAACGGACGTCATTCACGCGTCTACCCAGGCGTTCTGGAAGGGCTTGAGGCAATGAGCGCGATGGGCCTGCGATTAGCGGTAGTCACGAACAAACCCCTGAGCTTCACTGAGCCGCTTCTGCAGGCGACTGGTCTTCGCAAGTTCTTTGAGCTGGTCGTGGGGGGCGACAGCTTGTCGCGCAAAAAACCAGATCCCTTGCCGATGACGCATGTCAGCCGGCAATTCGGATTGCCAGCGAACCAAATTCTCGCGATTGGTGATTCGCTCAATGATGCACTGGCCGCACGGGCCGCGGGCATGCCCGTACTGGCCGTTCCCTACGGCTACAACGAGGGTGCTGATGTGAATTCACTGGACGTTGATGCTATAGTCACCACGCTTTCCGAGGCCGGGACTCTGATCGATCCGATCAGGAGTTGACGCCTTTTGTCCTGCGCTTGCGCAGCCCGGAGCCTCGACTGGTCAACATTTTTCGCTCAAGCTCAGGTCTATTCGATGTCTTGCCTGCAACAGCGCATTTCTCTGACGACCCGGCGCCCTTGGCGCTGCTGGCGCTGGCGTCCCTGACGCTTGCGCAGCCGGCTCCGCGCCGGCTGTACCCAGAGATGATCGAATAACGCGCAAAACCCGTTCCAGCACGCGCAGCGACTCCCAGATTGAGTCGCAATTCCGGGAAAGATCCATGACCGAAATCGAATTCAAGGCGATTGCCGCACAGGGATTCAATCGCATTCCACTGCTCGTTGAGTGCTTTGCAGACCTCGAAACGCCGCTTTCTTTGTATCTGAAGCTGGCCCACAAGCCCTATAGCTTTCTGCTCGAATCCGTTGTCGGTGGTGAGCGATTCGGGCGTTATTCATTCATTGGTCTGCCGGCCAGCACGCTGCTGCGTTCGACGCAAACTGGTGCCGAAGTCGTGCGCAACGGCCAGGTCATCGAGTCCTACGAAGGCAACCCGCTCGACTTTGTCGATCTTTATCGCAAGCGTTTCAAAGTTGCCGTGCGCCCAGGGCTGCCACGCTTTTGCGGCGGCTTGGCCGGTTACTTTGCATACGATGCGGTGCGCTACATCGAACCACGGCTTGCCGGCGTTAATAAGCCCGATCCCGTTGGTGTGCCGGATATCCTGCTGCTACTGACCGAGGAACTGGCAATCATCGACAACATCGCCGGCAAGATCTACCTGATGGTCTATGCTGATCCGGCCGAACCCGAGGCGTACCAGAAGGCTAGTCGCCGATTGCGTGATCTGCGCACTCGCCTGCGCATGCCCGTCGATGTCCCGTCCTCAAGCGGCAGCTACGAGACGCCGACCCAGAGAGACTTCCCCAAGGAGAAGTATCTGGAGGCCGTGCTCAAGGCCAAGGAGTACATCATGGCCGGCGACATGATGCAGGTTCAGGTCGGACAGGTGCTGCGCAAGCAGTTCCGTGATTCACCGCTGACCTTGTACCGGGCGCTGCGTTCAATCAATCCGTCGCCCTATATGTACCTGTACAACTTTGGGGATTTTCACGTGGTCGGTGCCTCGCCGGAGATCCTCGTGCGCCAGGAGCATCAGCCTGATGGCGACCGGATTACGATTCGTCCGCTTGCTGGGACCCGAAAACGCGGGGGTACCCCGGAGCAGGATGAGGCAATTGCCCTTGAGCTGCTTGCTGATCCGAAGGAGCGCGCCGAGCATGTGATGCTGATCGATCTGGCCCGCAACGACATTGGGCGCATCGCCGAGATCGGCAGTGTCAAGGTTACCGATCAGATGGTCATCGAAAAGTATTCACATGTGATGCATATCGTCTCGAACGTCGAAGGCAAGCTCAAGCCCGGTATGGGACCGCTGGAAGTGCTGCGTGCGACCTTTCCGGCAGGGACGCTCTCGGGCGCTCCAAAGATCCGCGCGATGGAGATCATCGACGAACTGGAACCGACCAAGCGCGGCATCTATGGCGGTGCATGCGGCTACATTTCCTTCGTCGGTGATCTTGATCTGGCCATTGCGATCCGTACCGGTATCGTCAAGGACGGCATGCTTTATGTGCAGGCCGCAGCTGGCGTGGTCGCGGATTCGGTCCCGGAAAGCGAATGGCAGGAAACCGAGAACAAGGCGCGTGCAGTGCTGCGGGCTGCGGAGCTGGTGCAGGCCGGACTGGAATGAGGGGTGAACAATGCTGCTGATGATCGATAACTACGACAGCTTCACCTACAACCTTGTCCAGTACCTCGGAGAGCTTGGCGAGGATGTAAAAACCTATCGCAATGACGAGATCACGCTTGATGACATCGAGCGCCTGGCGCCAGCCCGAATCGTGGTCTCGCCCGGGCCTTGCACACCAAATGAAGCGGGGATCTCGGTGCCTTTGCTGCAGCATTTCGCTGGCAGGCTTCCGATTCTTGGAGTGTGTCTCGGTCACCAGTCGATCGGCGCTGCCTTCGGCGGGCAGGTCGTCAGGGCCCAGGAGGTTATGCATGGCAAGACCTCGCCGATTGAGCACACCGGCAAGGGCGTCTTTCGCGACTTGCCGAATCCCTATCTTGTGACCCGGTACCATTCGCTGGCGATCGAGCGAAGTACCTTGCCTGACTGCCTGGAGGTCACTGCCTGGACCGCCGATGGTGAAATCATGGGCGTACGACATCGAGAATTTCAGATCGAGGGCGTGCAGTTCCATCCGGAGTCGATCTTGACTGAACATGGTCACGCACTGCTCAAGAACTTTCTGGAGGCCTGAACATGGCGATCACCCCGCAGGAAGCATTGACCCGTTGCATCGAGCATCGGGAAATCTTCCATGACGAAATGCTCGCGTTGATGCGGATGATCATGAGTGGTGAGATGTCGCCAACCATGACTGCTGCAATCCTGACTGGCCTGCGCGTCAAGAAGGAAACGATCGGGGAAATCACCGCCGCTGCGCAGGTTATGCGCGAATTCGCCAACAAGGTTCAAGTCGATGGGGGTCAGCATTTCGTTGACATCGTCGGAACCGGGGGAGACTCCTCCCATACCTTCAATATTTCGACTGCGTCGATGTTTGTCGTGGCGGCGGCTGGCGGCACGGTCGCCAAGCATGGCAACCGGGGAGTGTCTTCCAAATCCGGCAGCGCGGACGTGCTTGAGGCGCTGGGTGCCAACATCATGCTGGATTCGCTGCAGGTTGCCGAATGTATCCGCGAAATCGGGCTTGGCTTCATGTTCGCGCCAAACCATCATCCCGCGATGAAGAATGTTGCGCCAGTTCGCCGGGAACTTGGTGTCCGGACCATTTTCAATATCCTCGGACCACTGACCAATCCTGCCGATGCGCCCAATATTCTGATGGGCGTATTCCATCCCGATCTGGTGGGCATTCAGGTGCGCGTGCTGCAACTGCTGGGTGCTCGGCACGCGCTGGTGATCCATGGCAAGGATGGCATGGACGAGGTTTCGCTCGGTGCCGCGACGATGGTTGGGGAACTGCGCAACGGCCGGATCACCGAGTACGAAATCCACCCGGAGGATTTCGGTTTGGCGATGGTCAGCAACCGAGGGCTGAAAGTTGCCGATGCACTCGAGTCGCGCGACGTCATCCTCGATGTGCTGGATGCCAAGGGCGGTGCAGCCGGTGAAATTGTTGTTTTGAATTCCGCTTGCGCGCTGTATGCCGCTGATGTGGTTGCGTCGATTGATGAGGGATTGGTCCTCGCGCGCAAGGCAATTGTCTCTGGTGCTGCTCGAGCCAAGCTGGAGGCGTTCGTGCGGTTCACGCAAAAATACAAGGCCTGAAACGGTCTGACCTGAGAGCTGGCAAAGCTGCCGGAGGCAAATCAAGTGTCTGACATTCTTGATCGGAT
>JAURMJ010000358.1 GCA_030830765.1 Quisquiliibacterium sp. | reverse complement strand
TAGAGCAGACCGGCATTGACGTTGGCCAGTGCGGTTTCCGGACCAAAAGGAATCACCGCCCACGCTGCCAACGCAGGCATGATGGTCATGACCGGCGCCAGGAAATAAAGAGCCTTGCTCGCTTGAGTCGGCGCGATGATTTCCTTGAACATCAGCTTGAAGGCGTCAGCGATCGGCTGCAGCAGGCCGAACGGCCCCACGCGGTTCGGGCCAATGCGAATGTGCATGTAACCGATCATCTTGCGCTCCCACAACGTGAGATAAGCGACGCAGCCGAGCAACGGCAGCACCAGCGCAACGATCTTGATGACGTTCCAGACGACCGGCCAGGCGCCACCAAGCAGCGAGGCTCCAGTCGAATTGATCTGCAACAGCAGTTGATCCATTGTTTCAGACGCTCCCTGTCCCGGTTCAGGCCTTGATGACCTTCACAGCCCCAAACATCGAAGACAGTCCGGCAGTTGATTGATGGCCAGCGGCCAGTCGAACGACCCCATCGGCTACGCCAGCATCCATCCGGACATTGATGACGGCCTCGCCATCCCCGTGCGAGACACGAACCTTGTCACCGTCAGCCAGATCGAACCCGGCAAGCGTCTGCGCATTCATGCGCGCGCAGGGAAGCTGCGCATCTCGGGTCTGCTGCAGGCTCACCGCCCGACGCACGACTGCATCAGTAAAGTAAACCGGCACATCGGCAAGACGCTCAAGCTCACCAGCAGCAAGCGCAGGTGCGCCTGACAGACTCAGGGCCGCAGGATCGACCTTCAGTTTCAGGCCAAGTTTTCCTTCGATGCCATCGCGCAGCGCATGATCGCGCACCGCCTCGGAGGATTCGAAATCAAAGCCCGGCAGCTCGAGCATGTTGCCCAGAACGCGCAGCACCTTCCAGGCAGGACGAGCTTCACCGCGAGGCCGCACGACGCCGTTGAAGGACTGCACCGAACCTTGCGCATTGATGAAGGTCCCCGAGGTCTCGGTGACAGGTGCAATTGGCAGCAGGCAATCGGCCTTTTCAAGCAGTTCATCGCAGATGAACGCGCTGAGGGCGATGACCGTATCCGCAGCGGCAAGCGCCTTGGCAGTAACCTGGGGCATCCCGTGGTCGAGCGACGGCTCCAGCCCGAGGAGCACGTAGGCGGACAGCGGCTTGAGCACCATCTCGCGCGCATTCAGACCACCGGTAGCCGGGATGGCGCCAGCGATATAGCCACCGACCGAGTTGGCAGCCTCACCAATCACACCAAGGCGCGCACCGGTTGCATCGGCGATCGCCTGAGCAAGTTGCGCGATGATGGCGTAGCGGTCGCATTGCACCGCTGCATTGCCCAGCATCACTGCAGACTGCTCACCGGAAACCAGGCTCGCAGCAATCTGGCTGGCCGCGGCGTCGGGTTCGATGCCAGCCAGCGAAGCGGGAACAACCTGATCTTTTGCGCGCAGCACGGCAACCAGCACCGCCGCGAGCTGCTGCGCCCACTGACTCGGGGCAACAATGGATGAGACAGCGATCGGCGTGAGCAGATCTTCGGCCGCTGCGTGAATAACTGACAGCTGCGCGCCACGCTTGACGGCACGACGCACGCGGGCGGCCAGCAGCGGGTGATCCTTGCGCAAGAATGAGCCGACCAGCAGGATGCGATCAAGACTGTCGATTTCATTCAGTTGCATGCCCAGCCACGGGGCTGCAGCCGCATTCGCATCCAGTGAGAAGTCACGCTGGCGCAAGCGGTGATCGATATTCTCTGAGCCGAGACCGCGCATCACGCGACCTAACAGATACAGCTCTTCAAGGGTTGCGTTCGGTGATGCAAGAGCCCCAATTGCACTGGCACCATGCTGCTCGCGCACACGCGCCAGAGCATGAGAGGCGTACTGCAGTGCGGTCGGCCAGTCAGTTTCGAGCCACTTGCCATCCTGCTTGATCATCGGGGTGGTCAGGCGCTCGTCCGAGTTCAGTCCTTCGTAAGAGAACCGATCACGATCGGAGATCCAGCACTCGTTGACAGCTTCGTTTTCCTGCGGCACGACACGCATCACACGATCGCCCTTGACCTGCACGATCACGTTGGAGCCGAGCGAATCATGGGCTGCGACCGATTTACGACGCACGAGCTCCCAGGTGCGGGCGCTGTAACGGAATGGCTTGGAAGTCAGCGCACCAACCGGGCAGACATCGATCATATTGCCGGACAGCTCAGACTCAATGGAACTACCGAGGAAACTCATGATTTCCGAGTGCTCGCCGCGGTGGGCCATACCCAGTTCCATCTGGCCGGCAATTTCCTGCCCAAAGCGGACACAACGGGTGCAGTGAATGCACCGGCTCATCTCCTCGGCGGAGATCAGCGGCCCCATCGGCTTGTGAAAAACAATCCGCTTGGACTCTTCGTATCGGGAATCGGATCCGCCATAACCCACTGCAAGATCCTGCAACTGGCATTCGCCGCCCTGATCG
The DNA here is from genome assembly GCA_030830765.1 of Quisquiliibacterium sp. Taxonomy (GTDB): domain Bacteria; phylum Pseudomonadota; class Gammaproteobacteria; order Burkholderiales; family Burkholderiaceae_E; genus Quisquiliibacterium. The sequence continues at coordinate 455 of JAURMJ010000358.1, read as the reverse complement.
CAGATCGGGCAGTCAAGCGGATGGTTGATGAGCAGGAACTCCATCACGCTTTTCTGCGCCTTGACCGCACGCTCGGTCGCAGTCCAGACCTTCATGCCGTTGGTGACAGGCGTCGCGCAGGCCGGCAGGGCCTTCGGCGCTTTTTCCACGTCGACCAGGCACATCCGGCAATTGGCCGCGATGGATAATTTCTTGTGATAGCAGAAGTGCGGAACGTAGATGTCGAGCTTCTCGGCAGCATGCATCACCATGCTGCCCTCGGGCACCTCCACCTTCTTGCCGTCGATTTCGAGTTCAACCATTCTCGGGGGCTCGGTCGATCTATGTTCGTTTTTAGGGTTCGATTACCGGTCTGTTTCGCGGTCAGACGTAAGCGGGGACCATACAGGTCTTGTGCTCGACGTGGTAGGCGAATTCATCCCAGTAGTGTTTCAGGAAAGCACGCACCGGGATTG
>JAURMJ010000357.1 GCA_030830765.1 Quisquiliibacterium sp. | reverse complement strand
TATGGTCTGACATCATTCTGGACAACCGGGACGCAGTGCTGGAATGTGCTCGTAATTTCCAGACCGAACTTGACGCCATGATCGACGCCTTGCAGCGTGCCGACCGTCAGACCCTGCTCGAGCGCTTCGAGCTTGCAAGTCAATGGCGGCAGCGTTTGCCCAATCCGGGCCGATGACCCGGACTTTCCGGTGATCGGCTCATTCGACTGACAGGAAGCAATCAATGCCCAACGCATTCCGGGTTGCCCCCGGAGGAAGTCTTTCCGGATCCATCCGTGTGCCCGGTGACAAATCGATTTCCCACCGTTCGATCATGCTCGGTGCGCTGGCCGACGGGGTGACCCATGTCACGGGTTTCCTTGAGGGTGCAGACGCGATTTCAACGATGAATGTGTTCCGTGCGCTTGGTGTGAAGATCGAAGGTCCCGAGTCCGGTCGAGTTGTCGTTCACGGTGTCGGACGTGATGGTCTGCGACCCAGTGCGACGCCGCTTGACTGCGGCAACGCTGGCACTGCGATGCGCCTGCTGATCGGCCTGCTCTCCGGACAGGGTTTCGAATCGACGCTGATCGGTGATGAAAGTCTGACCAACCGCCCGATGCGCCGCGTCACGGACCCGCTTGCACAAATGGGGGCGAAGTTCGAGACCCGCGACGGCAAGCCGCCGGTGCGCATTCATGCTGCCACAGGGCTCAAGGGGATCGACTATCAGATGCCGATGGCCAGCGCGCAGGTCAAGTCTGCGGTGCTGCTTGCGGGTTTGTATGCACAAGGGGAAACCTCGGTCAGCGAGCCGGCTCCGACTCGTGACCATACTGAGCGAATGCTGGCTGGTTTTGGTGTTCAACTGGTCCGCAACGGCGCGACAGTCTCGCTCCAGGGCGGGCAGCGGCTCAAGGCGACCGACATTGATGTGCCGGCCGATATTTCTTCAGCAGCTTTCTTCCTGGTTGGCGCATCGATCGCTCAGGGCTCGGACCTGCTGCTGGAACACGTGGGGATCAATCCAACGCGAACCGGCATCCTGGATATCCTGAAGCTGATGGGCGCAGACATCGAGCTGCTCAACGCCCGCGAAGTGGGTGGCGAGCCGGTTGCCGACCTGCGGGTGCGCTCGGCGCCGTTGCGTGGAATTGAAGTGCCCCGCGATCTGGTGCCGTTGGCGATCGATGAGTTTCCGGTGCTGTTCGTGGCAGCTGCCTGTGCCAGTGGGCGGACGGTTGTGACCGGGGCCGAGGAGTTGCGCGTCAAGGAATCTGACCGGATCGCCGTGATGGCCGACGGTCTGAAGGCACTGGGAGTTTCGGCCTTACCGACGCCCGACGGCATGATCATCGAAGGACGTCACGGACCGGGCCCGGTGTTCTCGGGTGGGCAGATTGACTCTCATGGCGATCATCGGATCGCGATGGCCTTTGCGATGGCCAGCTTGCGCGCATCGGCGTCGGTGTTGATCCGGGATACGCTCAATGTCGCGACTTCGTTCCCGGGATTTGATCGGCTGGCCGCACGGGCCGGGCTTCAGATCGAGCTGGTTGATGCCTGACCGCATCGGGTCTTGACTTGCGCGAACGCAGATGAAATCAACGAGACGGCGATGAATCAGTCAGCTCAGGATCTGGTTCCGGTGATTGCCATCGACGGGCCGACCGCCTCCGGCAAGGGCACGGTCGCGCAGCGGGTTGCGCAGGTGCTGGGATGGCACTACCTGGACTCGGGCGCCCTCTACCGGATCGTGGCGCTGGCTGCACTGCGCGGGCATGTCGCTTTGGACCATGAATCGGCGCTGGCGCAGCTGGCACGCAAGATCACCCCGCGTTTCGAGCAGGATCGCGTGCTGCTTGATCATCAGGACATCACGCTGGCAATCCGGGCCGAGCAGGTCGGCGCAGCCGCATCCCGGGTGGCGGTTCATCCGCAGCTTCGCCAGGCGCTGGTCGAGCTGCAGCGGGGTTTTCGCCGCCCACCTGGGCTGGTCGCCGACGGGCGCGACATGGCAACCGTGATTTTCCCAGATGCCGCGCTGAAGATCTTTCTGACCGCTACCGCTGAATCGCGCGCGCAAAGACGTCATAAGCAGTTGATAGGAAAGGGTTTTTCTGCTATGATTTCCGACCTTTTGCGAGACCTTAAGGAGCGGGATGGGCGCGACGAGTCCCGCGAGGTCGCTCCCCTGCGTCCCTCATAACAGTCGCCGCTTCTCGGTTAGATGCATCTTTCGATCGTTCAGACAGTCGTAGCAGTGCGCGGCGCCTACCAGCGTCAAAGCTCCCACTGAAACGGCATCTGCCTGACCGGTCGGGGGTGTTTTGGGGCGTACCCGATCGCCGGCATCCCGGCAATCAGGTGCGTATGGCACAAACTCCGCTGGTTCTGGCGTATCGCGACACCGTTTCGCTCAGCCTGTCGCCGGCGTGTTTTTTAAATCCGGAAATTTAAATTGACTACTGTTGCTGCTCAAGAAAGTTTTGCTCAACTTTTCGAGGAATCCCTCTCACGCCAGGAAATGCGCGCCGGTGAGGTCATCACCGCTGAAGTGCTGCGCATCGATCACAATTTCGTGGTCGTCAATGCTGGCCTGAAATCCGAGAGCTACATCGACATCGAAGAGTTCTACAACGACCGCGGTGAACTCGACGTCCAGGAAGGCGATTTTGTCTCTGTCGCCATTGACTCGCTGGAGAATGGTTACGGCGAAACGCGTCTGTCGCGCGATCGCGCCAAGCGTCTCGCCGCCTGGGTCAACCTGGAGAAGGCACTCGATGACGCCGAACTGGTTGAAGGTACGATTACCGGCAAGGTCAAGGGCGGTCTGACCGTCATGACCAACGGCATTCGCGCATTCTTGCCTGGCTCGCTGATCGACACCCGCCCAGTCAAGGACACCACGCCGTTTGAAGGCAAAACGTTCGACTTCAGGGTCATCAAGCTTGACCGCAAGCGCAATAACGTTGTGCTGTCGCGTCGCGCAGTCATCGAGCTGACGCAAGGTGAAGAGCGCGCCAAGCTG
>JAURMJ010000356.1 GCA_030830765.1 Quisquiliibacterium sp. | reverse complement strand
GCGGCGGCTGGGTCATTGGCAACCTGGACAGCCACGACCGGCTGTGTCGGCAACTGGCCAACGAGGCGGGCATCTGCGTGATTTCAGTGGACTACCGACTCGCGCCTGAGCACCGTTTTCCCGCCGCGATCGACGACTGCGCCGACGCCTGGCGATGGGCTCACGAAAACGCCAAGACATTGAACATTGATGCCGCGCGCATCGGCGTGGCGGGCGACAGCGCCGGCGGCAATCTGGCAGCCGTTGTGGCGCTGATGGCGCGTGAAGGACAGTTACCGCGGTGCAAGATGCAAGCACTGATCTACCCGGTCACCGACCTGACGGCCGCCTCCCAGGGCTACAAGCGGGTCACAGCGGGTGTACCGCTGACCGACAAGACCATGCACTATTTCATCGACCACTACACGCCCAAGGCCGAGGACCGCAAGGATTGGCGAGCCTCACCGGCCTTCGCACCGAGCCTCAGCGGCCTGCCCAAGACACTGGTTCTGACGGTCGCACATGACCCTTTGTGCGAAGAGGGCCGCGAATACGCAGCGCGCCTGGAGGCGGCCGATGTGGCCGTGACCCATGTGCACCTGGCTGACCACATGCATGGCATGCTGACCCATGGAAAGATGGTCCGCGCCGGCGTTCTGATGTCAGGCTTTGTTTGCCAGTGGATCGGCGATGCGCTGCGCCAAGGCTAGAGCGTTCTCACCCCAAGAGTCATGAACCCCTCACAACTGAACCCCAAACACTACGATGCTGTTGTCATTGGCGCCGGCTTTGCCGGCCTTTACATGCTCCATCGCCTGAGGCTTCTGGGACTGCGCTCCCACCTCTTCGAGGCGGGCGATGGCGTGGGTGGCACCTGGTATTGGAACTGCTATCCAGGGGCGCGCTGCGACGTCGACAGCATGCAGTACTCGTACTCCTGGTCGCCCGAACTGCAGAAAGAATGGCAGTGGACCGAACGCTATCCTGCCCAGGCGGAAATCCTTCGCTACATCAACCACGTTGCTGATCGCTTCGAACTGCGGCGCGACATCACGCTGAGCACCCGCGTGACCGCCGGGCAGTGGCAGGCCGAGCAAGAGCGCTGGCTGGTGCGCACCGAACAGGGCCAGGAAGTGAGCGCCCAATTCCTCATTACCGCCACCGGCTGCCTGTCCGAGTCGCGCCTGCCCGACATCGAAGGGCTGGACCGCTTCAAAGGCCAGGTCTATCACACGGGCCGCTGGCCCAAAGCCCCAGTCGATTTCAGCGGGCTGCGGGTGGGCGTGATGGGCACAGGCTCGTCAGGCATACAGGTCATCCCGCAACTGGCCAAGCAGGCCAAGCAGTTGTATGTGTTTCAGCGCACCCCGAACTTCAGCGTGCCGGCATGGAACGGCCCGATCGATCCGAACCACCAAAAGGACTGGCTGGACAACTATCCCAAATACCGCGCCATGGCGCGCAACACGCGCTCGGCCATCATGTACGACTACGGCAAGCAGTCGGCCCTGGACATGAGCGAGCAAGAGCGCGCCGAGGAAATGGAGCGGCGCTGGCAAAAAGGTGGCACCAATTTTGCGCATTCCTTCAACGACACCTTCACCAACCGCCAGTCCAATGAACTGCTCAGCGAATTCGTGCGCGGCAAGATTCGAGAAATGGTCAATGACCCGACAGTGGCCGAAGACTTGCTGCCCCGCGACCATGCGATCGGCACCAAGCGCATTTGCGTGGACACCGGCTACTACCCAACATACAACCTGCCCCACGTCAAACTGGTCAACCTGCGGCAAACACCCATCGAACGCTTTGACGAAGGCGCCGCCATCGTCAATGGTCAGCGCCACGAGCTCGACGCCATGGTCTTTGCCACTGGCTTCGATGCGGTTACCGGGGCGCTGGAGCGACTGAACATCGTGGGCGAGCACGGCAAGACCTTCAAGCAGCTTTGGAAAGCCGGCCCCACGTCTTACCTGGGTCTGATGACCGTGGGTTTCCCCAATCTTTTCACCATCACCGGACCAGGTAGCCCCTCTATCCTGACCAACGTCATAGTGTCGATCGAGCAACACGTGGAATGGATCGCCAATTGCCTGACCTTCATGCAAAAGCACAGCCATACCCGCATCGATGCGCAGCAGATCGCCCAGGATCGCTGGGTCAAGCACGTGCAAGAAGTCGCCTCTGGCACTTTGTTTGTCACGGCCAACTCCTGGTACATGGGCGCCAACATTCCCGGCAAACCACGGGTTTTCCTGCCCTACATCGGCGGCTTTTCCACCTACGCTGCGATGTGCGAAGACGTGGTGCAAAAAGGCTATGAAGGATTTGATTTTTCCCGCAAGTCGCAGGCACTGAGCCCATGACCGGCGGATCCCCCCTTCGGCACGCTGCAACCAGGCATCTGCCGTAGATTTGTGTCACTTCATCATTCACTCTGGAGGAGAACCCATGCGAAAAGATTTCATGAGCCAGCCCAAAGGGCTGCGCAACAAGCTGTTGGGCGCTTTGGCGGCCAGCACGCTGGCACTGAGCGCGCACGCACAGTTTGAGTTGCCCGCCGAGGGGGTCTACAAGGACCGTGTCGACTGGGGCGTGATGATGGACCTCAGCGGTCCAGCCTCGGGCTCGCAAGGCATCTGGACCAACGGCTTTCAGGCCTACATGCGCACCGTCAACGAGAAGGGTGGAATCAATGGCCGACGCATCAACGTGCTGGCTGAAGACAGCCGCTTCAACCCGGCGCAGGACAAGGTCAACTACGAGAAGCTGAGCACACAGACCCCTGTGCTGGCGATCTCGGGCATGGGCTCATCGAGCTCGCAGGTCTCGCTGGCACCGACCATCCGGGGCGGCAAGATCCCGATCGTAGGCACTTACACGCACACCAAACCCCTGTCCGAGCCGATCTCGCCGCTGGTCTATGGCGGTTTTTGCACCTACCCCGAAATGGCCAAGGCCGGCGTGGGCTACATGACCGAAAAACTGAAGGTCAAAAATCCAAAGGTGATGGTGGTATCCATCGAGACCGCTGGCGGTGTGGAATATGCCCAGTTCATTGCCGATGCGGTCAAGAAATACGGCGGTACCTCCTCGCTGGTGACCATGAAGATCACCGCCGCCGACGTCACCCCGCAGGTGCTGGAAATCGTCAAGCAAAAACCGGACTTCATCACCATCTACGGCATCAGCAACACGTCCATCCTGACGATGAAGGCGATGCACCAGTACGGCTTGAAGATCCCCGCCTTCGGTATCTCCTACCTGCTCTCGCCCCAGATTTACGCCGCCATCGGACCGGAGGCTGGTCCCAACTACAACGTCATCAGCTGCTTTACACCCGGTGGTGCTGATCAGTCCGCGGGCAACAAGGAGATGATGGCTGCGGCCGACAAGTACAACCACAGCGCCATGAAGGAAGACATCAACTATGTGGCCGGCTGGGTGGTCGGGCAGATGGCTGCACAGGCGTTGCAATTGGCCGGCCCACAACCGACCCGTGCCAAACTCGTCGAGGCCATGAGCAAGGGCTTTACGGTCAATACCAACGGCCTGTCTGCACCGATCGTCTTCACGCCGAGCGACCATGCAGGTCCCTCACGCTTTCGCATGATTGGTTACGACTATGGCGCCAAGAAATATGTCTCGTTCGGTGAGTTCGCCGAATACGAAAAATACATGAAGTAAACCCAGCCACCCAGGTCACCCATCATGCTCATTCAAGTCCTACTCAGCGGCATTGCGCTTGGCAGCATCTATGGGCTGGTGGCCCTGGGTTTTGCCGTGGTCTTCAAGGCCACGGACGTCTTCAATTTTGCCCAGGGGATGTTCGTGGCTTTCGGCGCCTATTTCGCCGTGACCACGATCAACCTGCTGGGGCTGCCATTTCCCTTGGCAGTGGTCGCAATCATCGCCGCTGCCGCTTCGTTGGGTGTGATCATCCATATTGTTCTGATCGCGCCCTTGTCGGGGCGACCCATGCTGTCGGTGATCATGCTCACGATTGCCCTGTCCATCGTCATGCGGGCGGTCATCGAGATACTCTACGGTCTGCAGGCGCGTACCCTGAGCACACCCATGCCAACAGGCATATTCCTGATCGGCGATATTCGTGTCTCGCAGCTGCATCTGGTCGCCGCGGGGGTCAGCTGGTTGTGCATGGCCGCGTTCGGGGCATTTTTCAAATTCACGTCGATCGGTTTGCTGATGCGTGCAACAGCAGACGGCCACGAAGCAGCCTTGGTTTCGGGCGTGAATGTCAAGGTCATGAATCGCCTGGCCTGGGCCATTGGCGCTGGTCTGGCCGCCATCGGTGGACTGTTTCTAGGCCAATTGCAAATCGTCTCCACCGAGCTCGAACACATCGGCCTGCTGGCATTGCCCGCAGTGGTCATAGGCGGCATGCAAAGTATTCCAGGAGCCATCATCGGCGGCCTGCTGGTCGGCTTGATCGAGCAGCTCTCTGCCTCGTACATCTCCCCAAAATCCAGCGATATCGTGGTCTACACGTTGCTGCTGCTGATCCTCATGGTTCGACCCTGGGGATTGTTCGGCCAACGCGAACTTGGCCGCGTCTGAACTCAGTGGAGCGATAAGCCCTCATGAATGCAATTTCGAAACAGGTCAGCGCATCGGCCTTGCCTGGCGGCTCAGCCCGACGCTGGCTCTGGTACCTGCTCGCTGCAGCAGCGCTGATTTATCTGCCTGTGTTACTGACCGAGCGCGAAATTTTTGGCCATCGCTTGTCCAATATGCAGTTGCTAAATATTGGGCTGAGCCAGGTCAACCTCATGCTCATTACCATGCTGGGGGCGCTTTCGCTGAACTATCTGACCGGCTCTGCCGGACTGATCTCCATCGGACATGCGGCTTTCTATGCTGTTGGTGCCATGAGTGCCGCGATCACGGGTTCGCAGTGGGGATGGCCCTTTGCGGCCGTACTGGTTGCCGCAGGCCTGTGTGGCGCATTGGCCGGCCTGCTGGCAGGCCTGCCCTCGCTGCGGGTGCGGGGTCTTTACTTCGTGCTGTCTACCTTCGCCATGCACTACATCGTGGTCTTTGCCTTCATGGAGTACCAGTTCAAGTTTTTCGACGTCGTCGGCGTGCCCTACAAAGCCGCGTCCTTGGGTTCCTGGCAAATCAATACTCCGATGCGCTGGTACTTCTTCCTCTTGCCTCTGGTTGTATTTGTGTACTGGTTGCTGCGCAACAGTCTGCGGACCCGGGAAGGTCGGGCCATGCAAGCCATGCGGGACCATGAATTGGCGGCCACGGCCAATGGCATCGACGTGCGGTTTTTGCGGCTTAAGGCCTTCTCATTGAGTTCCGCCATCGCTGCGGTGGGTGGAGCCTTGTTTGGCTACTACCTGAGCAATGTGACATCGGAATTTTTTGGGATTCAGTTCGCCATCCAGTTTATCGCCATGATCATCATCGGCGGCATGGGCTCGCTTCCGGGCGCTGTGGTCGGGGCGGCGGTCTGGCTGCTGCTGCCTTCGATCATCAATGGGCTGACCTCTCAGGCCGGCGATACCACCGGATTGCTGCGCAGCATATTGGTCGATCACAAGCCGCAACTGGTTCAGGCCATCTTTGGAACTCTGGTCATCGTGCTGCTGATTTTTGCGCCCTGGGGCATTGCGGGCATGGCCACCCGTCTGAGGGCTCGACTGAGCGCTCTTTGGAGCCGCTCATGAGCCTGGCCGCTCTTGAACTGCGCAACGTCTCGGTG
>JAURMJ010000355.1 GCA_030830765.1 Quisquiliibacterium sp. | reverse complement strand
CGGTCACCGTGACTCAGCTCGCGCAGTCTGTGAATGCAGTCCGTGCCCGGGATCTTGCCACCCGAGCACGGGTGCCAGCTAATTCCGCCGCAGTCTTGGCGGAATCCCTGAACGGAATGACCGACGAATTGCGTCGAATGGTGCTCCGACTGCAACTCGTTTCACAACGGATTGAGCAGGCTGTCACTCAGACAGTGCAGCGATCGCAACAGCTGGGTCGGACAATCTCGCAGGAGCGTCACGATGTGCTGGCGACGGTCGAGAAGCTGGGGCAGTCTGCCAGGGCGATTACACAATTAGCTGAGCATGCGAGAGCCGGTGACGAGTTTGTCGAACAGGCCATGGCGAGCAGCGCGCAGACGCTCCGGGCGATGGAAGGCACTGTTCAGGCGGTCGAGCGATCACATCAGCTGGTTCAAGAAACCGAGAAACGACTCAAGCGTCTGGCTGAGCGCAACCAGGAAATCGCTGATTCGATGAGTCAGGTACGTCGGCTTGCAGATCGAACCGGCGTCGTGGCCTTGAACGCATCGTTGAAAGCGGCAGCGGCGGGTGAGGCGGGTCGCGCTTTCGCGGCTGTTGGCGATGAGGTGAAACGGCTCTCGGAGTCGACCAATGACGCAGCACGACAGATCGATCAGGTACTGGCGGCCGCTCAGACTGACATGACACAGACCGTGCGCACAGTGAACCACGCGATCGAGCAGGTCGTTGAACTCACCGGTCTGGCGCAACGAGTGCGCGACGGCGTCAACGAGACTCGTACGCAGACTGAAGCGCTGGCCATCGAGATTCAGACAATCGCACAGGCGTGCAACACACAGTCGGGCTTGACAGCGGATCTGCTCAAGCGGGTCAACGAAATCCGTGAAAGTGGCAGTGAGGTGGATCGGCAGCTGACCGAGCAGTCGGATCGGATCGTGATGCTCGTTCAGGGGGCTCGATCTATCCGCGACGAACTCTCAGCCTTCAAAATCTCCGGGACTTCCGAGGGGTCCGTCCCGCCGGCTGGAGGCTCAGCGAAATGAGTAGTTCGATGCACTGGGATCAATTGATCAGATCGTCGGTCGAACTGCTCGAGCCGTTCCTCGATCCGGCTTTGCGGGATGATCCAGCGGGCCTCGCTGGTGCGATCCGTGGTCCGATCGAGACTTGTGGCCGGATTGCCGAATCGATGGGACTGTCAGGCCTGCACCAGTTAACGGTGCACCTGCTCCCAGCGCTGCGGACGATCGGCGAGGTGCAGCATTCAGACCCAGCGCAGACACCCTGGTCAGAACAATGCATGCACCTGGAGGCATGGCTTGGCGATTTCATCGCGTTTTGCGGCGGACAGCTTCGCGATGATGAAATCGAACAACTTGTGCAATTCGATCAAGGGCGCTCTGGCGCAAGCCTGATGCCGGCGCAGGACGCGAATGAACTTGTTGTAAAGCTGCGTGCAGATGCGCGTGTCATCGCACAACTGGCTGATGGCTTTGATGGCGATCAAACTTTCCATGAAGTAACCCTGGCGCAGGACGAAGACCCGGCTCGCCCAACATCAATGACCGGCGAGGATGAACTGGCCCTGATTGCCGAGGAGGTTGAAGCGCTGGCCGATCGGTTTTTGGTGCTTCGGCGCGAGCCTGGGTTGCCTGTTGGCGACGCAGTCGGCGTGACCGAGGCTGAGCTGCCGGACCGTGAGACGCTGCTCGATTTGATGCAGGAGCGGTTGACCGCGATCGTGCAGGCCTGCGACCTGGTCGGCATGGGGCAGCTTGCCGAGGTGCTTGGGTATCCGCATCGTTCGGTGCTGGTCTGGCGTCAGGGGACGCACCAGGTCGATTCCGATGCGCTGGTGCTGCTCGGTGAGCTGCCACGCTTACTGGCTGCCTACCTTCGCAAACCGGAGCCGGCTGCAGCGCAAGCCTTGTGCCGTCTGCTTGCGGACTCGAATTGGCCAGATCCGCTTGATGCCCAGGAGATCGCACAATTGACCGCCTCCCTTGGAGCGGTCAGTCTGGTTCGGACGCGCCAGGTTGATGCATCCCGACCGGTACTGAGTGCCGAGGATTTGTCGCTCCAGATCCCTTCAGATGCCGATCCCCAGACAATCGAGCAGATTTTGCGAGAACTGCCGGCACTGACCGGGCCGTTTGCTGACCACGTTGCACGTGCGCTGCAAGGCTCTGAGGCAGATCTGGATGCAGCTCGGCGCATCGCGCATACGCTCAAGGGCGCGGCCAATACGGTTGGCGTGCGGGCCGTGGCAACGCTGACCCATCTGCTTGAAGATGTTTTTCATCTGCTTGGCGAATCGGCAGACGCAGTTCCACCCGAGCTGGGCGAACTGCTGCTGTCTGCGGCCGATTGTCTGGGCGAGATGGCCGATGCGATGGTCGATGGCCACACCGAACTTCAGGTCGACGCCTTGCAGATCTGTAATCTGCTGCAGCGCTGGCACTCGCAACTGCTCGGTGATCCGTCGGACACGTCTGTACGGTCGGGTCTTCAAGCCCACCACGAATCGATCCAGACTGCTGATTCAGCGGCCGCCAACGGTGTTGACTCTCCTGAGGCTGCCCCCGAGGCGAACCGTTCGATCGAACCTGCCTCTGAGGCCAGTCTGCGGGTGTCGTCCGAGCTGATTGATCGGATGCTGAATCTGAGTGCCGAGGCGTCGGCTCTGATCGCGCAGGCCGGTGAGCAGCTTGCCGAGCTGCGCACGACGCGCAGCGCGTTGCGCCAGGTATCGATGCGAGTCCGTGGTCTCGGAGCGGACCTTGATCAGCAGCTCGAACTTCGATCCGTGACAGGCATGGATCGGGGGGATGAGGAATTTGGATCGATTTCCGGGCGGATGGCCGAAGCGGGGGCCGATGCCCGCATGCTGGGCGATGACCTGGAGCGTCAGACTGATTCACTGGCTGGACTGCTTGCCCGGCTCGAGCGACTCGAGTCGCAGATGGGAGAGGCTGCGCTCAAGGCTCGCACCTTGCCAGTTTCCTCGATCAGCAATCGCTTGCAGCGTGTCGTACGGCAAGCCGCGCGGATGGCGGGACGTCAGGTTGAACTGGAGATCGATGGTGAACAGATCGGGGTCGATGCACAGTTGCTCCAGTCGCTCATCGAACCACTGTCACATGTGCTTCGCAATGCGGTCGACCACGGTATCGAAACCAATGCGCAGCGCGTCGCCACAGGCAAGTCGGCGCAGGGCAGGATCCGGCTGCAATTCCAGCGTTCCGGACGTGTCTTCAGAATCCGCTGCGCCGATGACGGTCAAGGCTTGGATCTGGACGCGATCCGCGCAAGAGGCCTGGAGTCGGGGCTGCTCGAGCCGCATGAAGCAGAGGATCGTCAGCGCGTTGCCCGGCTCATCCTGCAGCCTGGTTTCAGCACCCGACATCAGGTCTCACAACTGTCGGGGCGGGGCGTCGGCCTGGAGATTGCCAACCGTGCGGTGGTGGCGCTGCGTGGCCAGCTGCTCGACAGCCAGCTGCAGCAAGCCATCAACTTAGGCGGCTCGCGCGAGGTAGAGTTTAAGACGAAACACCTGAAAAAATGGGTGACGGCTTCAAAGACGTTGATACAAGACGAGGTGTGGATGCGCAACAAGCGCGACGCTAAACTTGACGGCCTCAAATGTTGGGGCGGGCTTGACCTTGCCAGCGTGAGCGACATGACGGCGCTGGTCATGTGTTACCCAGAAGACGGCGGCTATCACGTGCGCGGTCACTACTTCCTGCCTGCCGATACGGTGCACCAAGTACTCGACCGTGACCCAAGTCACATATACCGCACCTTCGTCGACTTGCCGAACGTACACCTGACCGATGGCAACGTAACTGATTACGCAAGCATTCGCCGAAAGGT
>JAURMJ010000354.1 GCA_030830765.1 Quisquiliibacterium sp. | reverse complement strand
TTTTATCGCGATGGCAAATACCAGTTGTCGGGCGAGGGGCTCAGCTTGTCGTCGGCAGATTTCACGAATCTTTTGGCGACCTGGTGCGACAAGTACCCGATCATGTCGATCGAAGATGGCATGGCCGAGAATGACTGGGACGGTTGGAAGGTACTGACCGATCAGCTTGGTGAACGGATTCAGCTGGTCGGTGACGACCTGTTTGTCACCCATACCAAGATTCTTCAGCAGGGGATCGATGAGGGGATTGCCAACTCGATTCTGATCAAGATCAACCAGATCGGCACGCTGACCGAAACCTTTGCTGCCATCGAACTGGCCAAGCGCTACAACTACACAGCTGTGGTCTCGCATCGTTCCGGCGAAACGGAAGACACGACGATCGCCGACATTTCGGTGGCGACCAATGCGCTACAGATCAAGACCGGATCGATGAGCCGTACCGATCGCATCGCCAAATACAATCAGCTGCTGCGCATTGAAGAGGATCTGGGTGATATCTCCCAGTATCCGGGCCGCTCTGCGTTCTATAACCTGCGTTGATCGCGCAGACTGGCATTGGTTTGTCGGCATCGGCGCCACATCAATACGCCAGATCTGAGGCTGTACGGGCTACAATCGGTGTTGCGGTCCATCGCGGACCTCTTCCCGCAAAATAACAAGCGTGGGCCTGATGAAGTTTCTCGCCACCACTCTGGCAGGCTTGATCATCCTGATCCAATACCCGCTCTGGCTGGGCAAGGGCGGGTGGTTGCGTGTCTGGGAGCTGGATCGACAGCTGCTGGCGCAGAACGGCGTCAACAAACGACTGGCTGATCGCAATACGGCACTCGATGCCGAAGTTCGCGATCTGCAATCGGGTCTGTTCGCGGTCGAGGAACGGGCCCGCTATGAGCTGGGCATGGTCCGGCCCGACGAATATTTCGTGCACTACAACGAGGCGCGTGCACAGCGCCCCAAGCCGCCGCCACCTTCCGAGACTGGCCCGCGAACCGTCGCAGGGTCACTGCACCCATCGGACTCTGCTGTTGCGGGCGCTGTCTCGAAAGCGGGCGCTTCGAACGGGCTGGCTACTGCACCGTTCCTGGCGGCTCATCGCTGACGCCGGTGACGAACAGACCGGCACAATCGATCGCGTCGAACCGATAACCGCGATTGCAGAAATCGCAGTCGATATTCACCATCCCTTGCTCGACCAGGATCGACTCGATCTCCTCGCGGCCCAGCGTACGCAGCATCGAGGCTACTTTCTCACGGGAGCAACTGCAGGCGAACTGGCAGCCGCGAGCATCGAAGGCATGCAAGGGCTCCTGCCAGAACAGTCGCTGTAGGACCTGACCAGCGGGCAGTCCCAGGAGTTCATCGCTCTGGATCGTGTCCGCAAGCAGCTGCATCCGGCCCCAGCCATCGGTGTCCTGGATTGTTGTGCTGGCTTCTGATGACCTGCTTTGAACCGGACCATGCGGTTTACCGCCTTCCTCGGGAAGCCGCTGCAGCAGCAAACCGACACAGCGATGCGAGTCGGCGGCAAGCCACAGGCGGGTCGGCACCTGTTCGGAGCGGGCCATGTAGTGCTCAAGCACCTGCGCGACCGATTCCCCTTCGAAGGGCACGATTCCCTGGTAAGGCTGCCGACTTGCCGAGCGCACACGCGGGTCCAGGGTCACCACAAACCGACCACTGCCATGCACATTCACCAACTCGGACAGACTGGCGTTTTCCGGCACCGTGGCCCCCTCGCGCAGCTTGACCGTGGCACGGAAGCTGCCTGATGCGTTGCATTCAACGACAAACAATGTCACCGGTCCATCGCCATGAATCTGCAGCACGAGCGTGCCGTCAAATTTCAGGCTGGCCGACAGCAGGAGGGCCGCGGCAGACAGTTCGCCCAGCCGGTCACGGACACTATTGGGCAGATCGTGCCGTTGGATGACCTCATTCCACGACGTATCCAGCGACACAATCTCGCCGCGGACCGGAGCGCCTTGCAGCAGGAATCGTTGCAGCGAGTCGCTCATCCGAGGCGTTTCAGATTTTTGCGGTAGCTTTGGGCGCGAGCGGAGTAGTTTGGGGCACTTAAGTGCAGCCGGGCCACTTCCTCGTCGGTCAACTGGCGAACAACCTTGCCCGGTGAGCCCATCACCAGGCTGCGATCCGGAATCTGCTTGCCCTCGGTCACCAGCGCCCCGGCACCAATCAGGCATTCGCGACCAATTGTTGCGCCATTCATCACAATTGCCTGGATGCCGATCAGAGAGTGGTCCCCGATCGTACAGCCGTGCAGCATCGCCTGATGACCAATCGTGACGTACTTGCCGACTGTGAGCGGGAAGCCGATGTCGGTGTGCATCACGGTGCCTTCCTGCGCGTTGCTGTGCTCGCCCAGGTGAATCAGTTCATTGTCGCCACGCAGCGTGCAGCCGAACCAGACACTGGCATAGGCATCGATCTGCACCTTGCCGATCAGATTGGCATCGGCTGCGACCCAGGCATTCGGGTCAATTTGTGGAACACGGTCGTCGAGCTGATAAATCGCCATCAGATTTCCTTGATAATTCGGGGATGAATGATCAAATTCTAAGTGATCAGGCGATGGAATCAGACTTGCCGGTCTGGTTTGGCGTTCTTGATTCCGATCACCGGGCGCAGACCCTGCGCATGTTTCGGCATGCGGCCCATGCCGCCTGGGCTGTGCCGGATCCGAGCACAAAGTGCGAAAGGGTGGCCAGGATCGGGCAGGCGCTGAACGCTTGGAGTGATGGTCTGGAGATTGTTCGGCCTTTGTCTGAAGAGATCTCTGACGATGGGCGGCCCGGGCGTCCTGCGCGTCCTGAGCTTGTTGAACCTTCAAAGCTGGCTCAGCGCACGATGGGCAATACCCAAGGCCGCGCTG
>JAURMJ010000353.1 GCA_030830765.1 Quisquiliibacterium sp. | reverse complement strand
GCGCAGATCGCAATCAGCACCAGCAACAGCAGCACGACACCACCAATGCGCACCGACCAGTTTCGCTGCGCGCGCTTCCAGGCGCTCTCAAAGCGAACAATGTCCGCTGACTCAACTGAAAGCGACTCGAACTGCGAATTTTCCTGAGCAGACATGCAATTCCTAAAGCCTGGCAGCGGTGGTCGCACACAGTGCGCCCACCACCAGTTTCACTCAATAACGGATACGAGGATCGAAGAACACGTAAGTCAGATCGACCAACAGGTTGATCGCCACGTAGATGAAGGAAAACAGCAGGATCACGCCCTGCACCGTTGGAAAGTCACGTGCGAGCACGGCATCGACGGTCAGACGGCCCAGACCCGGAATCGCATAGACCGACTCCGTGACAACCACCCCTCCGATCAGCAGTGCGATGCCGATCCCGATCACCGTGACGATTGGTACTGCCGCATTGGCAAGTGCATGACGGATCAGTACTTTGGACTCAGCCAACCCTTTGGCACGGGCCGTCCGGATATAGTCTTCCCCGAGCGTTTCCAGCACCGATGCGCGAGTGACGCGCGCAATCAGCGCGATGTAGATCACCGACAAGGTAATTGACGGCAGCAGCAGGTGTTGCAGGTAGGGACCGAACCCATCCGCAAGACGCTTGTATCCCTGCACCGGCAGCCAGCCAAGCTTGAGCGAAACCAGCCAGATCAGTACGTACGCCAGGACAAAAATCGGGATTGAAAACCCCAGCACGGAAAACCCCATCAACAGCCGGTCAAACCAGCCGCCAAAGCGCCAAGCCGCCAATACACCGAGCGGAACGGCGACAAGCACCGCAATCACAATCGTGACCAGGGCCAGCGAAACCGTCGGTTCCAGGCGCTGCGCGATCAGGCTCGTGACCTTGGTCTTGTAGTAATAGGACTCTCCCAGATCGCCGGTCACAAGATGGCCGATCCAGATCGCGAACTGCTCGGGAATGGAGCGATCCAACCCGAGCCCTTCACGAATTTTCGCAATCTGCTCCGGTGACGCCGCATCGCCAGCCAGGATTGCAGCCGGGTCACCTGGCGTCAGGCGGAGCATCAAAAACACCAGCACCGCCACAATGATGAGCACGGGAACCGTGGCGAGCAGTCTACGACCTAGAAACGCATACATGCGAAGGATTCTCTTATCACGCAACGGGGGCGCATCACTGCGCCCCCGAGGAGTTTAGAACACAGAAAGATTAGTTCTTTTTGATGTTCCAGTAGACCTGGCCATTGCTGACGAAGAAACCCGAGATTTTCTTCGTTGCGGCCATCGGCTGCATGAAGCTGCCGACGTTGACGTGGGTTCCAACCTCATAGGCACGCTTCTGGATGTCGGCAGCCAGCTTCTTCTTGCTTGCCTCGTCCGTGGCACGCATGAACTGGTTGCGCAGCGCAACAAGCTGATCATCCTTGGGCCAGCCGAACCAGACCGACTTCTCGCCGCGGGAGTCGAGGGCCGGATTCGAGATCGGGCTCCAGATGTCGAATGCCTGCCAGGCGGTCAGGAACATGTTCCAGCCACCCTTGTCGATCGGATCCTTCTTGGCCCGACGACCCACCAAGGTCTGCCAATCCATGGCTTGCAGATCAACCTTGAAGCCAGCCTGACGCAGCAATTGCGCTGCCACATCCGGCAATTTCTGGATTGAAGCAAGGTCAGTCGGCTTCATCAGCAAAATGGGTGTGCCATCGTAGCCGGACTCTTTGAGCAGCTGTTGTGCCTTCTTCATGTTGGACTTGGACTGAATCTCGCTGCCAGCCGTGTTCGCGTAGGGCGTATCGCAGTAGAACATTGCGTAGCAGGTCTTGTACAGATCCTTGACCCCCACCTGGGCGCGCAGGAAGGGCTCCTGCCTGAACGCAGCAATCACGGCCTCACGCACTTTCGGATTGTCGAACGGCTTATGCAGGTGATTGAAGCGAGCCATGTACTGCAGACCGATCTTCGAGTAAGTCGGCAGCTGCAGATTTGGCTCTTTCTTCACGGATTCATAGTGATCGAAGGCCAGAGACTCGACAATGTCAACTTCCTCGTTCTTCAGCGCATTGACCTGAGCCTGAGCATCACGCAGTGCCAGGTTCCATTCAACACGGTCGACATAGACGCGCTTGCCACCGGTGGTGCCTGAGGGCGGCTCACTGCGCGGCACATATTTGGTGTTCTTCAGGTAGACCGCTTTATCACCCGGCTTGAATTCGTCCCGCTTGAAGACATACGGACCGGAACCCACATATTCAGAAATCTGTTTGAACGGATCGGTTTCAGCAACCCGTTTGGGCATGATGAACGGCACGGTCGATGACGGCTTACCGAGCGCTTCCAGGACGAAGCCACAGGGCTCGTTCAGGAAGATCCGGAACGTATCGGGCGACGGCGTATCCATGCGCGCGACGAACTGCATCAGCGCCGAACCCATGCTGTCCCGCTTGCCCCAGCGTTGCAGCGAGGCGATGACGTCCTCACCGGTGACCGGCTTGCCATCATGGAACTCCAGGCCCTTGCGCAGCTTGAAGGTGTAAAGACGCTTGTCGTCGCTGACCGACCAGGAGTCAGCCATCTGCGGCTTGACCTGCCCTGTCTCATCGGTCCCGAACAGCGTGTCATAGATCATGTAGCCGTG
>JAURMJ010000352.1 GCA_030830765.1 Quisquiliibacterium sp. | reverse complement strand
ATGCAGTGATCGGTACCAATGGCGCTGGCAAGTCGACACTGATCAATATTCTGTCGGGAGAGATTCCACCGTCTTCCGGTCGTGTTGAACTGCTGGGGCAGGATGTGACTTCTTGGTCGCAGCCGCGTCGCGCGCGGGCCGGCCTGGGACGCAGCTATCAGCGCAACACAATCTACCCAAGCTTCACGGTCTTTGAGAACTGCCGACTGGCTGCTCAGGCACGTCATCAGAAGCCCTGGTCCTTGCTGAGCGCTGCGCGCGATTGCCCAAGCAGCACAGAGGCCGGGCGTGAGGCTGCCAGTCAAGCCGGACTCGACGATCTGCTCGAGCGTGAAGCGGCCCTGCTTTCGCATGGCCAGAAACGCCAGCTCGAGATCGCAATGTGCCTGGCCACTCGGCCACAGGTGCTGCTGCTCGATGAGCCACTGGCCGGCATGGGGGCTGAGGAAACCGATCGCATGCTGTCGCTGCTTGCGCAATTGCGTGACGGGCATGCAATCCTGCTGGTTGAGCACGATATGGATGCCGTCTTCCGGATTGCTGACCGGATCACTGTCATGGTCAACGGTGCGGTCATTGCCAGCGACACGCCGGAGGCGGTTCGCGCCAGCCCCGAAGTGCAGTCGGCCTACCTGGGAGGGCATTGAGATGAGCGCGAGCCATGAGTTGATTGTCGATGCGCGCGGCATCCATGCCTGGTACGGGTCAAGCCATGTGTTGCGCGGCGTCAATCTGCGCATCGAGCTTGGCCAGACGGTCGGACTGCTGGGCCGTAATGGCATGGGCAAGAGCACGCTGATCCGCACGCTGCTGGGACACGTCACGCAGCGGGACGGATACATCGGATTGTTCGGCGAAGATCATTCAAATTCGCGACCGCATCAGGTTGCCCGTGCCGGCGTGGCCTATGTGCCCGAGGGTCGCGGGGTGTTTCCCAATTTGACGGTGCGTGAGAACCTTGTGATGGCTGCGCGCCCGGGGCGTGACGGTCGCAACGAATGGACTTTCGATCGCATTCTCGAAACATTTCCGAGGCTCAAGGAGCGTCTCGGAAACCTTGGCTCTCAGTTGTCCGGAGGCGAGCAGCAGATGCTGTCGATCGGCCGCGCGCTGATGACCCATCCCGAGCTTGTGATTCTTGACGAAGCCACGGAAGGTCTGGCTCCGCTGATCGTCGCCGAGATCTGGCGTGTCATTGGTGAAATCCGTGAGGCTGGTGTGGCGACGCTGATCGTGGATCGCGATTACCATCGCGTGCTGGCTCGCTCGGATCAGGCCTTCGTGCTGCAAAAGGGCGAGGTGGTCCAGCAGGGCGCATCGCAGGATCTGCTGGCCAGTGACGAACTGGCGACTTACCTGGGTGTCTGAAGCGACGGCCTTCACGGAAACCGCAACTGGTGCACGCGTTCAGCGCAAAGTGCCGACAATCATCAGGGAATCAAATCATGCTGAGTTATCAGGTTGAAGCATTCGGAAAGCCGCTTGCACAGGTGCTGCGCGAGACGCCGGTACCCACCGGAACCGAGGTGGTTGTCAAGGTCGGCAGCTGCGGTGTTTGCCACAGCGACGTGCATCTGCATGATGGCTACTTTGATCTGGGCGGTGGTAATCGCCTCGATATGTCTCGCGCGATGCAGTTGCCGCGCACGCTCGGCCATGAGATCGCCGGCACGGTCGTCGCCCTGGGGCCGCAGGCCACCGGCGTCAAGATTGGTGACAAGCGCGTTGTATTCCCCTGGATCGGTTGCGGTCAGTGCAGTGTCTGTGCAGGCGGGCAGGAGCACCTGTGCAGCAACCCGCAGTCTCTCGGCGTCAATCGTGATGGGGGCTTTGCCGATCATGTCATCGTGCCGCATCCGCGTGTGCTGCTGGCCTATGATCCGCTGTCCGAGGCCGAGGCCTGTACGCTGGCCTGTTCGGGGCTGACTGCTTACAGTGCGTTGCGCAAGGTCGACAATGTCGGACCCACCGATCCGCTGCTCATCATCGGGGCCGGCGGAGTCGGTCTTTCCGGAATCCGGCTGGCACGTGAGGTGCTTGGTGTGGCGCCGATCGTAGCTGAGATCGACAAAAGCAAATGGGAGATGGCCCGCAGTGCGGGGGCCGCAGATGTCATCGATCCGAGTGCAGAGGGTGCGGGCAAGGCCTTGTTCAAGGCAACCGGTGGTGGTGTTGCCGCGGCCATTGATTTCGTAGGGGCTGCCAGTTCGTTCGCATTCGGTTTTGGCGCACTGCGCAAGGCTGGCAAGCTGGTCAGCGTCGGTCTGATCGGTGGGGCAACCTCGATCGTGCCCGCGATGGTCTCGATGCGTGCCGTCAGCATTGTCGGCTCCTACGTTGGCAGTCTGCAGGAGCTTGCTGAACTGCTCGACATTGCCCGGGCTGGCAAACTGCCTCCCATGCCGGTGAGCATCCGCCCATTGGCCGATGCCAGTGAATCCCTGGATGCTCTGCGTGCAGGCCGTGTGCATGGTCGAACAATCCTTCAGCCCTGATCGTCTGCGCAGGCGAGCCGCGCCGAAGGGGCGTGCATCGGATCCGGCAGCGCTCGACGAGGTCTGCGCGCTGCTGGGCGACGAACCGCGTCGGCGCGATCTGCTGATCGAACATCTTCACAGACTGCAGGATCACTTCGGGCATCTTTCGGCTCGGCATCTGGCGGCGCTGGCACGCGAGATGAATCTTTCGCAGGCCGAGGTTTTCGAGGTCGCAAGTTTCTATCATCACTTCGACCTGGTGCGTGAAGGCGAGCAAGTGCCGGCTGCGCTGACGGTGCGCGTCTGCCAAAGCCTCTCCTGCGAGATGGCCGGCGCGGAGCCGCTGCGTGAGCGTTTGCAGACGCTGCTTGGTGATGGCGTGCGTGTGATCGCTGTGCCTTGTATCGGGCGTTGTGAACAGGCACCTGCTGTGCTTGTTGGACAGCGAGCGGTTCCGAGGGCCAGTTGTGACGCTGTAGGAACCGAAGTCGCGCGGCAGATTGCTGCGTTCGAAGCTGCTCGTGGCGATGGCACTCCCGAGGGTATTGACCTGGCCGCCTGCCAGTCGTTCGAACCACTCATTGATCGCCCCGCCTACGAAGCACAAGGCGGATACCAGTTGCTGCGCCGTTGCGTGGCCGGTGAGTCTGACGCGGATTCGGTGATTGCCGCGCTCGAACACTCAGGCCTGCGCGGTCTGGGTGGTGCCGGTTTCCCGGCCGGGCGCAAATGGCGGATCGTTCGGGCTGAGCCCGGGCCTCGCCTGATGGCCGTCAACATCGACGAGGGTGAGCCTGGGACCTTCAAGGACCGGCACTTCCTGGAACAGGATCCGCATCGTTTCTTCGAAGGCATGCTGATCGCCGCATGGGCAGTCGGCATCGAGACGATCTACATCTACCTGCGTGACGAATACCACGACTGCCGGCAGATGCTCGAGAAACAGCTCGACTTGCTGCGTGCCGATCCGCCGATGGCGAACATGCCCTGCATCGAGCAGCGCCGCGGCGCCGGTGCGTACATCTGCGGCGAAGAGGCCGCGATGATCGAGTCGATTGAAGGCCGACGCGGCATGCCGCGTCTGCGACCGCCCTATGTGGCCCAGGTTGGACTGTTCGGACGGCCGACGCTTGAACACAACTTCGAGTCGCTGTTT
>JAURMJ010000351.1 GCA_030830765.1 Quisquiliibacterium sp. | reverse complement strand
GCCGTCGCCCTTGAGGCAGACCTGAAGCTTGGTGAGCAGATCAGTCATCTGCAGCGCGGATTTGAAGCTGCCTATCGACAGCGTTTTTCTTTTCTTCTTGAAGGGCGCGCACTAATCCTTGACTCGGTTGTGGTTGAGGTCATGGGCGCGCGCACCGAAGATGCGGGCCAGCCGCTCGCCCTTGACGCGCCGGTGAATTCGGGCGCCCACCCGGAAATCGCCCAATCGGTACGCATGTTTGCGGAGGGTGCCTGGCAGCAGGCAGCCTTGCTCAGACGCGAGAAAATCGGCATCGGCCAGTCCATCATCGGTCCGGCAATCGTTGTCGAGGAAACCGCGACGACCGTCATTGAGCCCGGATGGCGGGCCAGCATGAGTCCGCGCGGTGATCTTGTTCTGGATCGCGCTATACCGCGGCCGCATCAGGTCGCGGTCGGTACCCAGGCAGACCCGGTCATGCTGGAAATCTTCAACAATCTGTTCATGTCGATCGCTGAGCAGATGGGCTACCGGCTGCAGAACACTGCGCACTCGGTCAACATCAAGGAGCGTCTGGACTTTTCCTGTGCAGTCTTCGATGCGCAGGGCAATCTGGTCGCTAATGCGCCGCATATGCCTGTGCATCTCGGTTCGATGGGCGCCAGTGTGCAGGCTGTCATCCAGGACAACGCGGGGAATCTGCATCGGGGCGATGTCTTCGTGCTGAATGATCCCTATGCGGGCGGCACACACTTGCCTGACATCACCGTGATCACGCCAGTGTTTGACGAAGCAGGGCATCAGATTCTGTTCTACGTTGGATCGCGCGGCCACCATGCTGATGTCGGCGGGATCACGCCAGGCTCGATGCCTCCCGACAGCAGGCAGATCGATGACGAAGGCGTTCTGATCACGAATTTCCGGCTGGTCAGCAACGGACAGATGCGCGAAGCGCAATTCCGTGAGCTGCTCAGCACTGCCCGCTATCCGGCCCGGAACATCGACCAGAATCTTGCAGATCTTCGAGCCCAGATCGCCGCTAATGAGAAAGGGCGCGAGGAGCTTCTCAGGATGGTGCGGCATTTCGGGCTGGACGTCGTGCAGGCCTACATGGGCTATGTGCAAGACAACGCGGAGGAATCAGTGCGCCGTGTGATCGGCGTCCTTTCAGACGGTCAGTTCACGATGCCGCTGGATAACGGGGCTGTGCTCCGAGTACGAATCAGCGTGGATCGGAACACGCGAAGTGCGCTGATTGACTTTACCGGCACCAGTGAACAGCAGCCGAACAATTTCAACGCGCCGTTGGCAGTCACGATGGCCGCAGTGCTGTACGTGTTCCGAACGTTGGTCGACGATGAAATTCCGATGAATGCCGGTTGTCTGAAACCAATCGAGGTGCGGGTACCGCTTGGTTCGATGTTAAATCCGCGTTATCCGGCTGCCGTTGTTGCCGGCAACGTCGAGACTTCTCAGTGCATCACCAACTGCCTGTACGGAGCGCTTGGTGTGATGGCCAGCGGTCAGCCGACGATGAACAACTTTACGTTCGGCAACGCGACCTATCAGTACTATGAAACGGTTGCTGGCGGCTCAGGAGCAGGAGGGCGCTTTGATGAGACGGGTGCGCTCTGCGGCGGGTTTGACGGAACATCCGTTGTACAGACTCACATGACCAATTCCCGCCTGACCGATCCCGAGGTGCTTGAACTGCGTTTTCCGGTCCGACTTGAAAGCTACGAGATCCGACATGGTTCAGGCGGGAATGGACGTTGGCGCGGGGGCGATGGCGGAATCCGGCGCATCCGTTTTCTCGAGCCAATGACCGCTTCGATGCTGTCCAATGGCCGCATACATCCTGCCTTTGGGCTCGGCGGCGGTCAGCCGGGCGCAGCCGGGCGCAATCTTGTTGTCCGCAACGACGGAAGCATTCAAGAGCTTGCTCACGCCGACCGTGCAGAACTGGCTGCCGGTGAGCAGTTCGTCATTGAATCGCCTGGAGGCGGAGGATTCGGCGAGGTGCAGGATGCCAGGAAGTGATTCAAGTGTTGACGTGTACAAAGACTATTTCGTGATTGCTGCCATTCAGTAGAGGGCAGAATGCAGACCAAAATCAAGGAGACCTCATGCCCATGAAACTGACCCCAGCCGAGAGTGCGTTGCGTGACGCGGCCCTCGAATATCATCGCGCGCCGACTCGCGGCAAGATATCCATCACGCCGACCAAGCCGCTCTCCAATCAGCGTGAGTTGTCGCGTGCGTATTCCCCCGGTGTTGCCTACGCCTGCCTGGCCATTCAGGAGGACCCGACGCTGGCGGCTGAGTACACATCGCGCGGCAATCTGGTGGGAGTGATTACCAATGGGTCGGCAGTGCTCGGCCTTGGCGATATCGGTCCGCTGGCCGGAAAGCCTGTGATGGAGGGTAAGGGCTGTCTGTTTAAGAAGTTTGCCGATATCGATGTCTTTGACATTGAACTGGCCGAGAAAGATCCTGACAAGCTGGTCGAGGTGATTGCTGCCCTTGAGCCGACGCTGGGTGGGATCAATCTTGAGGACATCAAGGCGCCCGAATGCTTCTACATTGAGAAAAAGCTTCGCGAGCGACTGAAGATCCCGGTCTTTCATGATGATCAGCATGGCACGGCGATCATTTCTGCTGCGGCGCTGCTCAATGGCCTGGAACTGGTCGGGAAGAAGCTCGGCGAAGTCAAGATCGCGGTCTCGGGAGCTGGTGCGGCAGCAATTGCCTGCCTCGACCTGATGGTGGCGCTCGGGGTCGATAAGAAAAATATTCTGGTCTGCGACTCCAAGGGCGTGATCCACGAGGGTCGTGAGGGCGCTTTGGACGAATCAAAACGTCCGTATGCGCGTCAGACCGAGGCTCGCACGCTGGCCGATGCCGTCAAGGGTGCCGATGTATTTTTGGGTTGCTCAGCCCCTGGCGTGATGACCGAGCAGATGGTGGCCTCGATGGCGCGCCAGCCGATCATCCTGGCGTTGGCCAATCCTGAACCGGAAATCCGCCCGGAACTCGCTTTGAAGGCCCGTCCGGACTGCATCATTGCGACTGGGCGTTCGGATTATCCGAACCAGGTCAACAATGTGCTCTGCTTTCCGTATATTTTTCGAGGCGCGTTGGATTGCGGTGCAACCACGATCAACGAGGCCATGAAGCTTGCCTGCGTCAAGGAGATCGCAGCGCTGGCCAAGGCCGAAATCAGCGATGAAGTGGCTGCAGCGTATTCGGGGCAGGAGCTGGCATTTGGTCCGCAATACATCATCCCGAAACCTTTTGATTCCCGTCTGATCACGCGGATTGCGCCGGCCGTGGCCGAAGCTGCGGCGCAATCTGGTGTTGCGCAGCGGCCTCTTGAGGATATCGCCGCCTACCGCAATTCGCTGCAGCGCTTCATCTCCCATACGGGCATGATGATGCGACCGGTGTTCGATACTGCACGCTCGTCGCTCAAGCGCGTTGTTTACGCAGAAGGCGAGGATCCACGCTCTCTGCGCGCGGCTCAGGTTGTCATCGACGAGGGTCTTGCCCGTCCGATTCTCATCGGTCGCCCATCGGTGATTGCGATGCGCATCGAAAAGGCGGGGTTGAGGATTGCTCCTGGCACTGATTTTGATCTGGTCGATCCGGAAGACGATCCGCGCTTTCGAGACTACTGGAGCGATTATCACCTGCTGATGCGTCGTCGCGGAGTCACTCCCGACATGGCTAAGGCAACGCTGCGTCGTTCGACTACGACGATTGCTGCGATGATGGTGCAACGAGGGGATGCGGATGCCATGCTCTGCGGCTTGGTCGGTCGCTTCGAGGCGCACCTGGGCCATGTGCGTGACATCATTGGCCTGCAACAGGGGGTCAGCACGCTGGGCACCATGAACGCTGTGATGCTGCCCGAGCACACCCTGTTCATCACAGATACCTTCGTGAACGAGAATCCGAGTGCGGAGGAACTGGCCGAGATCGCACGACTGGCCGCCATCGAAATCCGTCGTTTCGGAATTCCGCCTCGGGTGGCCTTTGTCTCACATTCGATGTTCGGGTCGAGCGATCGCCAGTCTGCGCTGAAGATGCGCGCAGCCCGTGATCTTTTCGCTGCATCGATGCCCGATGTGCCTTGTGATGGCGAAATGCATGGTGATGCTGCGCTGTCCGAGGAGGTTCGCAGCAGCTTTCTGGATGACAGCACGCTGACTGGCAATGCGAACCTGCTTGTGATGCCGAATCTGGACGCCGCAAACATCCTGTTCAATGTGCTGAAAATGACCAGCGGTAAGGGCATCACGGTCGGCCCGATCCTGCTAGGGGCCGCGGGGTCTGCGCATGTGCTGAACGCGCAAAGCACCGTTCGCCGCATCGTGAACATGACCGCACTGGCTGCCGCTGACGCGTTTTCTACCTCTAATTGAGGTAAGTTGCGATCGGTGCCTCGCCCCACGGTGAGGGCGCCTGCCGGACAGGGGGAAGACCTTATAATTGCGGTCTTCCCTCCTGTTACGGCGCACCCTGATGTCCGTCTACCTGACCCTGCCGGGTGAACCGGCGCTGTCCTCCTTTCGTCAGACACGTCTGCTCAACGAGCTCAAGCAGATCGATACGCGAGTTTCGAGTCTTCAGGCTCATTATTTCTACGTGATCTGGTCTGATTCCGAACTGGATGCCGAGAATCGCAGGCGTCTTGCTCGGATGCTTGATGCAGTCGAGGCCCCGACGTCCGAACGCCAGGGTCAACCCGTTTATGTCGTCCCTCGCATCGGGACGATTTCCCCTTGGGCCAGCAAAGCCAGCGATATCGCACATAACTGCGGCATGATCGCTGTACAGCGCATCGAACGTGGCATCGAGTACCGGATCATTGGCCGCAAGGGACTGCTCGGAGGGAGCAGCCGCTTCGACGAGGCAACAGTGCACGCGTTGTCGGCCTGTCTGCATGATCGGATGACCGAATCGGCATTGCTGAGCGAACCGGATCCGGCGCAGATGTTCGCCTCTCTTGCCGGAAAACCACTGCTCCGGATTCCGGTGATGGCGCGCCAGCGTGCAGCGCTTGATGAAGCCAACAGCACGCTGGGACTGGCGCTTTCCGACGACGAAATCGAATACCTGTTGGAAGCCTTCAATCAAGCCGGGCGCGACCCGACCGATGTCGAGCTGATGATGTTTGCGCAGGCCAACTCGGAGCATTGCCGGCACAAGATCTTCAATGCGAGCTGGACGCTTGACGGGGAGGAACAGCCCACTTCGCTGTTCGGAATGATCCGGGCAACGCATGCAGCGCATCCACAGGGGACCGTGGTTGCCTATGAGGATAATGCTGCAATTCTTGAAGGGGGACTTGCCAGGCGTTTTTTCCCCAGCGTTGATCCCCAGGGTCTGTATTCAGCCAATGAACTGACGACGCACACGCTGCTCAAGGTCGAGACGCACAACCATCCGACGGCAATCTCGCCATTCCCTGGCGCCTCGACTGGTGCAGGTGGAGAAATCCGCGATGAGGGCGCAACAGGTCGTGGCGGTCGCCCCAAATTCGGACTGACCGGATTCACGGTCTCCAACTTGAATATTCCAGGATTCGAGCAACCCTGGGAGAGTGATCAGGACGTCACCCAGGAACTGTCGCTGCGCAATGGCGGTCGGGATGTCTACGGGATGCCTGAGCGGATCGCCAGCCCGCTGTCGATCATGATCGAAGGGCCCATCGGCGGCGCAGCGTTCAACAATGAGTTTGGCCGTCCGACGCTGGTCGGTTATTTCCGCGCTTACGAGCAGAATGTCGCCGACAGTGTCCGGGGGTACCACAAGCCGATCATGATTGCTGGCGGCATCGGATCGGTTGATTCCCGCCATACGGACAAACTTGGTTTGCCACCAGGCAGCCTGTTGATCCAGCTGGGCGGTCCGGGCATGCGCATCGGCCTTGGTGGCGGAGCGGCGTCCAGCATGGGGGCCGGGACCAACACGGCTGAACTGGATTTTGATTCAGTGCAGCGTGGTAATCCTGAAATCGAGCGCCGTGCTCAGGAAGTGCTGGATCAATGCTGGGCGCAAGGCGCAGACAACCCAATCCTGTCGATTCATGACGTCGGCGCAGGCGGTCTGTCCAATGCGTTCCCGGAACTCGTTCACGGTGCAGGGCGTGCTGCAAAGTTTGAATTGTCACGGATTCCTGTCGAGGAGAGCGGC